>JAEZYO010000068.1 GCA_023419055.1 Pseudomonadota bacterium
CCCCCCCCCCGCCCCCCCCGGCGCGGGCGGCCGACGCTCGTGAAGTGCGAGCCCCACGCGAGGGCCGCCGCGGCAAAGAGCGCGGTCGGCAGCGCCGCCGTGACTTCGACGGCGCGCCCGAGCGCCGTCTCCGCCAGGCGGATCCCCGACCCGGCGAGGAACCCGAGCATCACCCCGAGGAGTGATGCGACGGTCAGCGTCAACCCCGCGTCGAACAACGAAGCTCGGAGCGCGCGGATCCAGACCGGCGAACCGGCGGCGCTACCTACGGCGACCACCAGGACGAGGCCGGCGAGAACGAGCGCGGAGAGCGGCGCCGCGAGCTCGCTCGCTCGCAGGCGAGTCACGAAGCCTCCTCCTCGGTCGCTTCTTCCGGGGTGAGGAGCGTTCGGACGGAGTCGGCGAGCAGCGCGGTCACGGCGGCGGCGAGCCCCGCGCAGAGCGCCACGGCCATCGCGGCGTGCAGATCGGAGCGCGCGAGCGCCCGCCTGAGCTCGTCCCCGAGTCCCGGCAGCCCGAGCGCGCATTCCGCTCCGAGCACGCTGCTCGCGATGAAAGGCATGGCGGGGCCGAGCAACGCGAGCGGGACGAGCGTCGCTGCGCGGAACCCGAACGCCGCTCCCGCTTCGAGCGTCCGTGAGCGATTCGCGGCGGAAAGCCCGAGACCCGCGCCCTGGTACAGAGCGAGCAAGGACACGAGCCAGCCCGCTCCGGCGCCGCCCTGGTGCAGCAACACGGCGATCATCGGGATCCCCGCGATCGCGAGCCCGGCCGTGGCGAGCAGCAAGGAGAGGGGCGAGGGCGCCTTCCAGAGCGCGGCCGCGAACGCCGCGGCGATCAGCGCCGCGAACAAGGGAACGAGCCCGAGGCGCGGCAGGGTGCTCGGCGCCGCTTCGCGCAAGAGCTCGACGCCCGTCCCCCCGTCGTTGAGACGGCCGAGCTCGCCTCGCAGCACGCTGGCGAGCCAGCGCCCGTACGCGGTTTGAGTCACCATCGACGTTACGCGGTGCGGCCCGTCGAGGGGCGTGAAATCGGCGCCGTGGTCTTCCCAAAACCTCCGCCATTGCCGGACCACGCGGCGCGCTTCGTCGGGGGTCATGGAGCGCTCGACGACGAATGGTTGATCGGCGACGTGGGCGAGCACGCTCGTGAGCCTGCGCGCGCGGCGCACGTCGTCTTCGGTGCGGACGCTGCCGAGCGCGTCTATCAACTCCGGGAGCGCGTACGTATCGAGCTCGAGCACGTCTTCTCGACGCAAGATGAGCGAGCGCTGGCTGAGTCGTTCGACCAGGCGGCGCACCACCGGCTCACGAAAGTCGACCGACCGATCCTGCCAGTAGCGAAGCCAGAACTCGGCGGCCTGCCGACCCGTCGCGAGCTCCTCGGGGTGAGCCGCCTCCATCCGCACCGCGATGGGGGTCATCGTCAGGGCGACGCGCTCCCGCAGCTCGGGCTCGAGCTTCTCGAGCTCTGGCAGCACGAACGGCAGCGCCGCACCGCCCAAGCGAGACAGCTCCGCCGCGGCGCTCGCCGACGCGGGATCGCGCTTCAAGCGCTCGAACGCCGCGAGCGAGAGGTCGCGCACGTTGCGGGGCTCGAGGTTGAAATAGAGGGGGAGGGACGCGTTTCGGTGCTCGGGGATCAGGCGCGAGAGCAGCCCGAACGCGAGCACCGTCATCAACCCGAACGAGAGCAGGATCCAGGTAAGTCGCCTGACCGCTCGCCGCATGGCTCGAGGAGGTCAGCGCAATCAGCGCAAGAGGAGGAAGCCGGCGAGCGCGACCACGAGCATCGCGCCCAGCACCATGAAGCCCACGAGGGACGGCGGCAGACCCGTGGTCGGGATGTGGACCGGATCCTCGTTCGCGTCGTAACTGCCCGGCGGGCGGCCGTGTTGACCGACCATGGGAGCGACCGGCGTCGCCTGCTCGTTCGGGAGCTGGAAAGTCATCCCGATCATGGTGTGGCCCACTCGAAGGCGCCGCGATTCCCGCTGAGCCTCTTCGCTCGGCGGCGACGCGGCGCTCACCTGCATCGGCACCGGGGCTGCTCTGGAGGTCGCGTCGGCCGCGGGGGCCTCGGGCAGCGGGTACTTCTTGTAGGCGAGCTCGGCCGCAGGGTTCCGCGGGTTCAGGCCAGGACCGTCGAAGTCCGAAACGATGACGGTGATGTTGTCGTGCCCGCCAGCGCGGTTCGCCCGGTCCACGAGCTCGCGGCAGGCCTCGAACGCGTCGCGCGCTCCGATCAGGACCTCACGCATCTCGTCCGCTCGGACCATGCCGGACAGGCCGTCGGAGCAGAGGAGCAGCCGATCGCCCGGTTGCAAGTCGACGTAGGTGAGGTCGACCTGCACGGTCTCGGCCGTGCCGAGCGCCTGCAGGATGATGTTGTTGTGCTCGAAGGTTTCGGCCTCTTCCTCCGTGAGCTGCCCCGCCTCGATGAGCTGGTTCACGAGCGACTGATCGCGGCTCACCTGGACCAGGCGGTCGCCACGCAAGATGTACGCGCGGCTGTCGCCCACCTGAGCGACGAACAAGCGCGCGTCCATCAACGCGGCGACGGTGGACGTCGTGCCCATGCCACGTCGCGTGCGGTCGGCGCGGGCCTCGTTGAAGATGCGCATGCCCGCCTCTTCGACGGCGTGGACGAGGCGCCGAGCCAGCTCGTCGTGATGCCGCGGCGGGTCGCCCTGAGTCAGCTTCTCGAAGATGATGTCGACCGCGAGCTGGCTTGCCACCTCACCGGCTGCCGCTCCGCCCATGCCGTCGCAGACGCCGAACACGGTCCCGCGCTCGCCGACGAGCTGCTCGCGCAGGCGCGGGTCGCGACGAGCGGGCGGGCGGCGCGCTCGATCCGCTCGGGCCGCGAGCTGCGGCTGCGGCAGACGGTGCTCGCG
>JAEZYO010000178.1 GCA_023419055.1 Pseudomonadota bacterium
GATCCGAGGATCGCGCGGTACGCGAGCGCGTAGCTTCGTACGTCGTCACCCGGAGCCAAATGGTGCCGAAGGAAGTGGAGAGAGAAGGCCTGGTGCGACACGATCGTGCCAAAGCGATTGACGCCGAATTCGAACTCGAGAAAATCGCCGCGGATCACGCGCGCGCCGCGAGCGTTCCGATCGAGCCCGAACGCTTCGACCCCGCGCGCCGCGAGCCAGCGAACGAGGAGCGCTTGCTCTCCGCAGCCGACGTCGAGCACCGGTTCGACGAGATCGTCGAGCGAGAGCCCCAGCACCTCGAGCTGTAACTCTGCCGAGTATTCGGCGCAGGTCGTGCGCTGTTCTACGCCCGGAAGCTCCGCGACGAACTTCGCGAGCTCGCGCTCTTCCGCGTCCAGCAAACGAGCGACGCCCGCGACGAACGATTCGGATGCGGCGCCGGCGAGCAGCGCGCCGAGCTCGGTGAGCGCGCGACGATAGATCCCCTCGAGCTCGGAAAGGAGCGGCTGCTCGATCGAGAGGAACTGCTGCCGCCTGAGCAGGAGCAAGCGGAAGTGATCGGCGAGCGCAGCCGCCGGAGCCTGCTCGAACGTCGGGATGCTCGCCGCGGTGGGAGCCAGGGAGAGGCCGCGGCTCCATTCGCGGAGCAGAGCGCGCTCGGAGATCAGGGTCGTGACGACCTCCGTCCCCGGTTCACGCCCGTCGAGAAGTCTCTCCTGACGGAGCGCCCAAAGCTCCCCGAGACGCCGTGCGGCTTCGAGCTCTGCTGTCATCGGGACGCCTTTTCGGATCGGGCCGCGCGGGTGACAAGCCCCGGCGACGGGTCCAGGTGGCACCAAGCTCGGCACGGCTCGTGCTTGTTACTCCGCAAAGCAGCGAATTTTTCCCACGAAGGAGAGATCCCCATGCATCAGGGTGGCGAAATGGCGACGTCTCAGGTGAACGGTAGACCGGATTCGGAGCTCCGCGAGCGCATCGAGTTCCTCGCCTACGCCAACAAGACCCTGATGCACGAGCTCGCCGCGGTGAAGCTCGACCGTGCCCGGGTCCGCGCCGAGCTCGAGCTCGCCGAGCGCCGTGCAGCGGGGTTGGAGCAGGTCTGCGTCGCCGATAGCGTGATCGCGGCGGAGCAGCGCTCCGTCGCGAACCGTCTGGAGCGACGCCTCGAGGCGACCAAAGGCGTGATGGCGGCCGCGACGCTGGCAGGCTTCGCGCTCGCGTGCCGGCGTGCCCTCGCTCGACGCCACGAGAGCGGCCCCGCTGCCTGGCTACGACGCCTCAGCGCCGCCCTTTGAACTCCATCATGTTCTGAACGACGGACTCACTCGCTTCGGCGATCTCGCCCTCCTCGCGCGCGCGGTCCGCGCAGTCCTCACAGATTTTCTTGCTCTTACCGGCGACTTTCACGGTCACGAGGGAGTCCACTTCTTCACCGCAGGCCTTGCAGGTCGGCATGAAGGGACTTTATCACTCGCGACCGTGAGAGTTGAGAGGGCTCGTCCCCCAGGGCGGCTTCTGCGATAGTCGCGGGCGCATGGCCAAACCGACGAGCGCCCTCGAGCGGATGCGGGAAATTTGTCTGAGCCTGCCGGACACCAAGGAGACCCCGACGTGGGGGTCGCCTCACTTCCGGGTTGGGGAAAAGATCTTCGCCGGATGTGGGGAGGAGAAGGGCAAGGGCAGCATCGGCTTCAAGCTCGAAATGGCGCACGCCGCGGAGATCGTTTCGCGCCCCGGCTTCAGTCGTGCACCGTACGTGGGGCACAAGGGGTGGGTGTCGCTCGACGTCGCGAGCATCAGCGACTGGGGTGAGGTGCGCGAGCTCGTGCACGAGAGTTATCGACTCATCGCGCCGAAGAGGTCGCTCGCCAAGCTTTCGCCGACCACGAAGCCACCACACCCGCTCGCTTCGAAGCGCCCCGCCAAGAGGTCTGCCGGCGCCGGAGCGGTGAAGAAGGTCGCCGAGAAGAAAGCGGCCAAGACAGCGGCCAGCATGAAGAAGAAAGCGGCCAGCAAGAAGAAGAAAGGGCCCCGCTCACGGTGAGCGAGTCTGAGACATGCGCGAGTTGATCCGAGCCACCGTCTCGCTGTAGCGCTGAGCTTCTGCCGGGCACGCGGGCTGGCAAGGCTGGCGCTTCCACTTGCCGCACCCCTTCTTGGAACCAACGCTGAGCGGCGAAAGCACCACGGCGCTGCGCTCGTCTCCGAGCTCCGCCGCGCGGGACAGGTACTTCACACGGCCCGCGCAAGAATCGGTCTTTCTGAGGTCGTACGCGACGAGCAAGGCGGGTGACGCCTTCTGTTTGACGGCTTCGCTCTCGAGCAGCTCCTGCGCGCGCTTCGAGGCTTTCGGACTGCCGATGTAGAGCTCGTACAAAAGGTCCGGGCCGGTGCTGCCCATGTGAGCGCTCATGAGCTCGAAAGCGAGGCGCGATGCCTCCCCCGGGCTTGCGGCGCCCTTCTTGACCAGGAAACGCAGATCCTGGTCGCGCGACTCTTCGGGTGCCACCTGCAGCAAGCGCTTCGTGACCGCCATCGCGTCGGCGAGCCCGGTGGCCTTGCTCGCGAACGCGAGCACCAGGGGCTTCAGGACCGCGGGGTCGCGCGGGAAGCGCTCGGCGAGCGGCAAGAGACCGTCGACCCCTTTGCTCGCGGCGTCGGCGAGCTCCTGAGCGGGCGCCCTCTCGATGATCTCGTTCGAAGGCGGGGCCGGGCGCTCGGGGGCTCCTCCCTCGGGCGGTCGCGGTGACGCGGCAGGCGGTTCCCCGGAGGGTTGCGGTGCGGCGGCTCCGGCGACCACCTTCTCCGGCAGCGTCACTGCTGGAGACGGAGCGGCAGCCGACGCAGACGCGGTCCTCCACAGCAGCCCCGCGTAGAGCACGATCGCGGGCACGAGGGTCATCGCGAGAAGCAGACCCGGGCGAACCAGGACACGGACCACCCCGGCCTCCGACTCGGAGAGCCGCTTACGCCAACCAGCGATGAGCCCGGCCGAAAGTGAGATCAGGAAGAAGAGCACGTTCCAACCTGGCCAGCCCGCTCCCCCGCCCTGACCCAGCAACGGTGAGACGCCGAAGCGCGCCACGACGTCGTCGAGAAAACGCACTCCGATCGCGCACAGACCGTACGTGACGATCGCGGTCATCAACGCGGATTGGACGGTCCCGAGCAGCTCGAGCACCTTGGCGTGGTTGATCCAGACCGACTTCTTGAAGCGGCGGATCGAGATCAGGCCAGGCGTGAGCAAGGTCCCCGCGATCCCGAGCAGGATGAGGGCAAGCTCGGTGTTCGTGAAGCTGAGCTTCCCCGTCAGAAGCTCGATGCTGGACACCGTGCTCGAGAGTCCGGCGATGAGCAGGCAAAGTGAGACGAACCCGGCGACCAGCAAGCGCGGCCTCGCCGTGCTGACGAGGCGAGCCTCGGCTTCGAGCATGGCGCGAGACCCTCTCTGACCCGACGAGCGCCCTCGCCGCTCTCCCGGCTCGAAGCTGTCTGCCAGAGCGAACGGCTCGAGCGCGGCGCGGAGCTCCGCCATGCTCTGGTAGCGGTCGGCGGGGTCCTTCGCCATCGCCCGCTGAATGACGAGCTCCAGGTTCTCCGGGATGGCGGGGTTCAGGGCGCGTGGCGGCCGCGGCTCCTCGGTCATGACCGCGAGCACGATGCCCTGGACGTGCTCCGCCTCGAACGGCGGGCGCCCGGTGAGCGCCACGTAGAGGATGCAACCGACGCCGTAGATGTCGGCGCGGTGATCGGCTTCCAGCGCCTTCGCCTGCTCGGGCGCCATGTACGCCGGCGTCCCCATGATCACGCCCGTGCGCGTGAGTTGGGTGTCGCTCGAATCCATGAAGCGGGAAAGGCCGAAGTCGAGCACCTTGACGTTCGGGCGCGGCGAAATGGCGCCCGAGCTCTCGGCCATCAAGAAGACGTTGTGAGGCTTGAGATCCCGATGCACGACGCCGCGCGCGTGCGCCGCCTCGAGCGCGCGACAGATCTGGACGCCGATGTGGGTCGCCATCGGCACGTCGACGCGCTTGCTGCGCTCGATTTGAGCCGCGAGATCGACCCCCTCCAGGTATTCGCAAACCAGGAAAGCGAAGCCGTCGCCCGTCGCGTCCGCGTCGTAGACGCCGACGACGTTCGGGTGGGAAATGCACGCCGCCGCCTCGGCTTCGCGGCGAAAGCGCGCGAGGACCTCGTTGTTCCGCGTAAACTCCGGCCGCAGCACCTTGATGGCGAAGTGCTTCTGCCGCATCCGCGTGTGATGGGCCTTGTAGACTCGGCCCATGCCACCCTCTCCGAGCACACTCTCGACGACGTAAGTGCCGTTGAGGCTCTTTCCGAGGAGTGGATCTTCGTCACTCGACGAGCGTCGCGCCTCGTGTGAGCTCACCGGCGCGGACGTGCTCTCGCTGGCCGGGAGGGTCGGAAGGGACAAGAGCTTGGGCATCCGTCTCGCGAAAAAAGGAACGCTCTGAAGAGAGCGCTTAGTCTACCCGAAGGGCCTCTCAACGTCGCCCGCCGTCACATGTCGGCAAGTGTAAGTGCTCGGCGCTCGGACGGCGGCTCGGCCTCGGAGCCCAGATCCCGGGAAGGTCCGCGTCATCGCACGCGAATTCACGGCGCGCGGCGATGAGAAAACGCGCGCCGCGTCCGACGTCAGCGAGCAAGCTCTTGCAGAGCGACCGCGCGGCGCGAACGTGAACCGAATCGTCATACGGGCGCGCCTCGTCGAGTGGCTGTCGGGCATGCTCATCCGTGGCTCATGGAGTCGCCTCTTTCACCCGGGCGCGGCAGAGTCTGTCGCTATAATTCTGGAACGGCACCAGAACCGCTTCCCCTTCGGGCGAGGATCCGCCCAAAAAGAGC
Organism: Pseudomonadota bacterium; assembly: GCA_023419055.1. The sequence goes on from JAEZYO010000178.1 coordinate 4,867, forward strand.
GCTAAACGGCTAGCGCCGCCATTTTGGATGGAACCGGTTTCTGCTACGGTACTACGACGAACTTCCATGTCCTCGCGCGCATTGAAATCCTTCGCAGTCGTCCTGTCGCTCGTCGCCTGCGCCAACGAGGTGCAGGAGATTGGCGCTCCCGGTGATTCGCCCGGAGGCTCCGGCAGCGGCGCGTCCGGCGGTGAAGCGAGCGGCGGTACCGCCGGTTCGCCAGCGGGCGGCACCGGAAGCGGCAGCAGCGGTGGGGCTGCTAGTGGCAGCGGAGGTACCACCGGCGGCGCGACGGGAGCGTTTGGCGGCAGCGCGGGTCTCGGCGGCAAGGGCGGGTCTACCGGCGGC
>JAEZYO010000289.1 GCA_023419055.1 Pseudomonadota bacterium
CTACAGATCCGCGTCGCATTCCTGCGTTGCTCCTCCTCAGCGTGCTTCAGCACGCGTCGTCGTCGCGCCTTGGTCTGCTCGCGTCTCTTGGGCCAGCTCGGTCCAAAGTTCTAGGACCGGCTCTAAGCCCTCCCAACGAACGCCTTCGAAGCCCTCCACCGCGGCGTAGGCGCTTCGACAACGATGAAATGATTGACCTTTCTGTACGTGAGACGTCGTCGACGGATGGTGGAAGGGATGAAGGGCTCCGAGATGGCCCTATTTCCCGCGGGAATGGGCTTGTCGGAGGCGGTGCGGAGCTTGTGAGCCGCCGTGGGGGAGGTCATGGCCGTGGTCGAAGCTTTCAGCCCGGCCCCCGCGGTCATTTTGGCGCCCGAGGCTCGAATGAATGTGGCTACAACGGGCGTGCCGAGAAGGGACTCGGCCAAGAGGCGCGGAGGGACCGTGCCGGGAGGACTGCATGGAAATCACAGAGAGGTTGGTTGAGCTTTCGATCGCGCGCGCAGCGAGCTTCTTCAAGACGGTGTCGCGAAACCCGGTGGTGCGCGGTGAGCTGCTCTCGCGCGGGCTCACGGATGAAGAGCTGAGGCGCGGCTGGTCGCTGTATTCGGCGGTGCTCGGGTTCGGGCCGGACAGCAACGTGCAAGCGGCCGCGAGCGTGCCCGAGACCAGCGCCGCGCGTGCGTTGAACGCGATCGACGCGTGGGACGCGCCGACCTTCACGGCGGCGAAGGCGGTGCTCGAAGCGCGCCACCCGAAGGTCTCGGCGTTCCTGTTCGCGGACCTCGCGCCGGCGACCGGGCCCGCGGCGGTGGCGGGCGCCGAGCGCTTTCTCGAGCGCATCTCGATGTTGCGAGACGGTCGCGCGCCGGGGGTCGCTCCCCAAGCCGGCAAGGCTGCCAGCGAGCTCCTCTCGTTGCGCCGGTTGCTCGACGCGGAGCAAGAAGCGGAGCTCCGAAAGCTCGTCGCCACGGCGAAGAGCGGGGCACAGCCGAACGAGCTCCGCGTGAGCGAGCCCGATCCCGCTCGCGACGAGCAGGCGCGGGCGTTCGTCGTCTCTCGCAGCGAGTGGCGAGAGATCGCGCGCGTGTCGATCAAGCGCCGCGACTATCAGATCGCGCTCGGCCTCGCGCAGCGGCGCGTGAAGAAGCCCGCCGGACCGGTCGAGCCGACTCCGAGCGAGCGAGCTGGGGTGAGATCGAGAGGCCCGGGGCGTCGCGGTGACTACTCCGCCGCGGCGCCCGAGCCGTGCTCGGCGTCGACGACGTCGAAATCGAGCTCGTTGCCTTCGACGCCCATGAGGATGACGCTGCGCGGAGCGAGCTCTCCCCGGAGGATGCGCTCAGCGAGCGGCGCCTCGACCAGGCGCGCGATGGTGCGCTTCATCGGCCTCGCGCCGAGCGCGGGATCGTAGCCGCCCTGATCGAGCAAGAACTCGATCACCTCGTTGCCGAACTCGAGCGCGAGGTTTCGCTGAGCGCGGAGCGCGCGAGCCACGCCGGAGAGCAGGCGGCGGGCGATCTCGTGCACCTCGCGCCGGCCGAGCGGCGAGAACACGAGCACCTCGTCGATGCGGTTGTAGAGCTCGGGGGCGAGCGCACCCCGCGCGGCGGCGGTGATGCGCGACTCGAGATCGGCGCGCGCCCCGTCCTCGCCCCCGAACCCGACGCGCCGGCGCGCGGTGCTGCCCGCCTCCTGCGCGCCGATGTTGGAGGTCATGAGGATGACCGTGTTCGTGAAATCGACCGTGCGCCCGCGGCCGTCGGTCATGCGCCCCTCGTCGAAGACCGCGAGGAACGCCGTGAGCACGTCGGGGTGTGCCTTCTCGATCTCGTCGAGCAGGATGACCTGGTACGGGCGGCGGCGGACCGCCTCGGTGAGCTGACCACCCGCTTCGTGCCCGACGTAGCCGGGCGGCGCGCCGATCAGGCGAGCCACCGCGTGTTGCTCGCTGAACTCGGAGAGATCGAGGCGCGTCATCGCGCTCTCGCAGTGGAACAGCACCTCCGCGATCGCCTTCGCGGTCTCGGTCTTGCCGACGCCCGTGGGGCCGAGCAGGAGGAACGTGCCGATGGGGCGGCGCGAGCCGAGCCCGGCCGCGTTGCGGCGCAAGATGCGCGCGATGCGCCGGATCTGATCGCCGTGGCCCACCACGCGCTCCGCCAGGATCTCTTCCAGCCGCAGCATGCGATCGCCGTCGGCTTCGAGCAGACGATCGACCGGCATGTCCGCGAGCTCCGCCACGACCTCGGCGACCGACTCCGTCGTCACCGTGCCTCCGCGGCGCCGGCGCGTGCGAGCGCCCGCGAGATCCAGCACGCTGACGGCCTTGTCCGGGAGCGCGCGCCCCGGCAGGTAACGCACCGTCCAGGCCACGCAGAGCGCGATGGCCTCGGGCTCGTAGCCGACGCGGTGATGCGCCTCGAGCTTCGGGCGCAGCGCCTCGAGCACCAGGTAGGCATCTTCGCGAGACGGCTCGTCGATCTCGACCAGCGTGAAGCGGCGCGCGAGCGCGGCGTCGGATCCGATCGCCTTCTGGTACTCCTCGAAGGTCGTCGCCCCGATGGTCGGGAGCTCGCCTCGCGCGAACGCGACCTTGAGCTCGGAGGCGATCTCCTCGGCGGCCTCGCCCACGAAGAGCTGGTGCATCTCGTCGAAGAACAGGACGACGCGGCCACGCGACTGCGCGACCTCCTTCTTGATCGCGCCAAGCCGCGCCGCGAGCGCGCCGCGCACCCCCGTGCCGGCCACGAGCTCCGCGATCGGGATCTGGATCACCAGACGGTGGTCGAGCGACGCCGTGTCCTTCGACTCGGCGATGCGCTGGGCGATCCCTCGCACCACGCTCGTCTTCCCGACGCCCGCGATGCCGACGAGCACCGGACAATTCCCTTCGCGCTTGGCCAGGACGTCGAGCACCTGCTCGACCTCCGCCTCGCGCCCGACGACTGGATCGAGCTCGCCCTTGGCCGCGGCGAGCGTCAGGTTCTTCCCGAGCGACGTCAGCACCGGGTAGCGCTGCGGATCGAGCTCGAAGCGCTCGGTGTTCGGTGGAGCAGGAGGTGCGGGTGCCGGCGTGGCGGCGAACGGAGACGCGGTCGCGGGAGCTATGGGCTCGACCGGCGCGCTCGCTTCGGCCGGCGGCGGGGCGGCCGCGGGCGCGGGCTTCCGCAGCGACATGATCGGCACTGCCGTCGCGGTCGAAACGCGACGAGGAGGAGGCGCGGGCTCGGGCGCCGCGGGCATGCTCGCGGCGGCGTTGCCCTTGGCGGTCGGGATGCGCCGCGCCACGAGGCCGAGCCCCACCTGGAGCGCCGCCGTGCGGAGCCGGCTCACGTCCGTGCCGAACTGCTCGAGCAGCCGCCGTGCCGCTGCGCGCGGTTCGCTCAAGAGCGCCACCAACAAATGATCGGACGAAGCCTTGGTCGCTCCCATCCGAACCGCCACTTGATGGGCGCGGGCGAGCGCTTGTGGAATGGCTTGCTCGACCTCGTCGTTCAACCCTCGAGCGTAACGGAGGATGTCGTCGCTCGTCAGGCGCCGCTCCTCGAGCAGCACCGAAGCCGCGCTCGGGCGCGCCGCGATCGCCGCGAGCAGGTGCGCGCTCGTCACGGCCTCGCGCCGACCGTGCGCAAGTTGCTCGGCCAGCTTACGGAGGGCGTGGAGCTCGGGCTCGACTCGGGCGCTCGACATCGAGACAGCTTCTGCCCGCCCCCCAGAAAACGGCCAACTTTCGCGGAGTTTCGGGCTACTGGGCCGGCTTCGCCGGAGGCGCCGGTCCCCCCGCGGAATAGGCGAGCCTGCCCGTCTCGAGCTCGAAAACCCGGAGCCCCGCAGGATCGGAGAGCGCCACGAGCGGCGGCTCGTCGCGGAGCGCCACCTCTCGCTCGAGCACCCGCGCGGCCCAGTCCTCGCTCGGCGCGGCGCGATCGGCCCCGAGCTCCCGATCGAGCTCCACCTTGCCGGACTTATCGAAGACCGTGAGCCCGAACTCACGTCGCCCCTTCCCCTCCACCACCCCGAGCACCGCGAGCCTCTGCTCGCTCGCCGCCGCGTCGAACGGCACGCGCCCGAGCTCGAGCTCGAGCACCTGGTACAGACGATCGAGCACTCGATAGAGCCTCACCCCTCCTTTGGGAGTGATCGCCCAGACCTCGTCCACGCGTGGACCGGGCAGCAGTCGCCACGGGCGGTGCGCCGCGTCGAGGGCGAACCGACGCGCCTTACCTCC
>JAEZYO010000292.1 GCA_023419055.1 Pseudomonadota bacterium
CCGTTCGGGACGGCGTTGGTCTGGGTTCCCGTCGCCACGGCCCTCGTCCTGTCCGGGCGCCCCGGGGCCGCGCTCGTGATGACCGTTTTCGGCCTGGTGGCTGGCATCATCGACAATGTCGCCCGCCCTTGGCTCTCGCGATGGGGTCAGCTGAGGCTCACGAGCTTCGTCGTCTTCGTCTCGATGTTGGGGGGTCTTTCGGCCTTCGGTGCCTGGGCACTCGTTCTCGGTCCCCTCTTCGTGCGTCTGATGGTAGAAGCCCTGGAGCTCCTCCGAGAGTACCGGAGCCCGAGTCCTCTCACGTAGCGGCACGCAATGCTCGGAGCTAGGATCCACTGACGCATGAACGCAGGACGGAACGGCGCAAGCGAAGGTAAGGCCTTGAGCGTACTCATCGTCGAAGACGACGATGATTCGCGCGAGATGCTGGCCGAGCTCGTGGGCATGCTCGGTTTCGACGCATTGAGAGCGGCGAACGGCAAGGAAGCGCTCCACCACGTGGAAAACGCGGAGCCCGCCCTCGCGCTCGTCGACATCGGCCTGCCCGAAGTGGACGGCTACGAGGTCGCGCGTCGACTACGCGCGCACCCTCACGGGCGCGCGTTACGGCTGGTCGCCCTCACCGGGTACTCGGACCTCTCGGTGCGCGAGGCCGCGACGCTCGCCGGCTTCGACGACTTCGTCGTGAAACCGGTGCTGCCCGAGGCGCTCGAGAAGCTCCTGCGCAGCGTGGCCGAAGGCGCCCCCTGAGCTCATGAACGGCCCGAGTGGCCCCCCCCGGGGCCACTCGCTCAGCCGTAACGCTCGAGCTTGCGGTACAGGGTGCGGCGATCGAAACCGAGCACCTTCGCAGCCAGGGTCTTGTTGCCTCCGACGGCGGCGAGCACCTTGCGGATGTAACGCTCTTCGACGATGTGCATGGCCGGGAGATCGTTCGGGTCGTCGCTCACCGTGAAGACTTCGGTCGGACGGTGTTCGCGGATCTTCGCGGGCAGATCGTCCAGCGTGATCTCGTCGAAGCGCGCGAGCGCGACCGCGCGCTCCATGCAGTTCTCGAGCTCGCGGACGTTTCCGGGCCAGTCGTAGTTGACGAGCCTCTCGGCGACGAGCCGACCCAGGCGGGTGACGTTCTTTCCCGTGCGACCAGCGGCCCGCTCGAGGAAGTGCTGAGCCAGGAGGAGGACGTCGTTACCGCGCGAGCGCAACGACGGCATGTCGATACGAACGACGTTGATACGATAGTAGAGGTCCTCACGAAAACGCCGCTCTGCGACCTCGGTCTCGAGATCTTTATTGGTCGCGGCGACGATGCGAGCGTCGAACGGGATCTCCTGGCTCGCGCCCAGGGGCCGCACCTTGCGCTCCTGAAGGACGCGCAGCAGCTTGGCCTGCATGCCGAGCGGCATGTCCGCGATCTCGTCGAGGAACAGCGTGCCGTTGTCGGCTTCGACGAACAGACCGGTGCGCGAGGTTCGCGCGTCGGTGAAGGCGCCGCGGACGTGACCGAAGAGCTCGCTCTCGAGCAAGTTCTCCGGAACTGCAGCGCAGTTGATGGCGAGGAAGGACCCCTTGCGCCCGCTGCGGTCGTGCACGCCGCGCGCGATGAGCTCCTTACCGGTGCCGCTCTCGCCGGTGATCAGCACGTTGGTGTCGCTCTCGGCGACGCGGTTGACGACGTCCGCCACCCGCTGCATCGCGATGCTGGTACCGATGACGTTCGGGAGCTCTCTGTCCTCGACGCGCCGGCGCAGGCGCCGGAGCTCGTCGCTCATCGTGCGGTGGCGCACCGCTCGCTCGAGGGCAAGAGCGAGCGCGTCCATCGACACCGGCTTGGTGATGAAGTCATAAGCACCCGCACGCATGGCCCCGACCGCGTGCTCGAGACTCCCGAAGCCGGTCATCACCACGACGACGAGGTCCGGGCGCTTGCCGAGCGCAGCGCGGCAGAGCTCCAGGCCGCTCATGCCATCCATGTGGATATCCACGAGCAGCACCCAGAAATCGTCGCTGTCGAGCAGCGAAAGCGCCTCGTCGGGGTTCAGCCGCCAAGTGACGGCATAGCCTCTCTGAGTGAGGCCCGCCTCGGCGAGCTCACACATTTCGCGGTCGTCGTCGACCACCAACACGCCCGGCCGGGTGGTGCTCTTCGGGGGCTGATCGGCGGGGGCGCTGGGTTCGAGTGCTGCGATTGCGACAGACATGTTCCGCCCGACTGTGCACGTGGCGTGCCGGTATGAGCGCTCTCGTAAATAGCTGATTTCTAAGGGATTAGCGGCCGCCTGCGGGACATTCTGCCACAGACTAGTGGGAGGTGAGAGCAAATACGCCCCACCGTGCGCACAGCTCTGTCTCGCCTGTAAGGTGAGGCTGTGGGGCCGTGAGCAAGGTTCGTGGACAATGCCCCGTGAATCGGCTTGCCCTGAACCGAATCGCGGCTTTATCTCCATTCATCACCACACCGCCATGGCAACGGATCCCAAATCAAGCCGTCGCGAACCGGTCGATCGCCGGTTGGCGGTGTTGGACGAGCTCCGGCAGGCCGAGCGCCGAGCATCCATCTCGCGAGTAGCGTCCATCATCGGGCACCTGATCGGAACGCCCCTGAACGTGATCGCGGGAAGAGCCGCGCTCATCCGGGCCAACCCGACTCCCGAAGCGGCGCTCGAAAATGCGCAACGCATCGAGCAACAAGTCGAACGCCTGGCGCTCCGCATCCGGCGCCTGATCGATTACCTCACGGCGCCGGAGCCCGAGCCGTATCCGGTCAGCGCGGTCACGATCGCACGCGATGCGCTCGCGCTGTACGCGCCGATCGCGGCCGAGCGAAGCGTCACGTTGTCGCTCCAGAAACACGAGGTCCCCGACGTCACCGTCGACGGAACCTCCGCGATGATCGTGCTCACGAGCCTGCTCGCGCTCGCGGCTCGAGCCGCCGCGGAAGGCACGAGCGTCGAGCTCGAGGCGGTGCGCAGCGACGCGGGTGGCATCCGCTACGAGTTGCTCGTACCCGGACTCATCATTCCGCAAGCTCGTATCGATCGCCTCGATCCTCCGGACAACACGGACGGAGCAGACGCGGAACACCTTCAAGTGCTCTCCGTCTGTTTCGCGATTGCGCGCAGGCACGGGGGCCGCGTCGAGTTTTCGAGCTACGGCGGCAGCACGACGGTGCGCTTCGAGTGCCATCCGATCGGTATGGTTTGACGACCCGAACCGCGACGGGCGCGGCCACAGAGCTCGCGCCCGTCCATGGAGCGGCCCGGTGAGCCGCTTCAGATCGCGCCGAGCCAGCGATCCACGTCGCGCTCGGCTTCTTCCTTCTCCAAGCCGTAGCGTTGTTGGAGACGCCCGACGAGCACGTCCTTCTTGCCGGCGATCACCTCCACGTCGTCGTCGGTGAGCTTGCCCCACTTGCTGCGAAGCTTGCCCTTCATCTCGGTCCATTGGCCTGAAATCATTTCCCAGTTCATTTGGTCCTCCGTTTCGGCGCGTCTGCCTCCGAGACTGCGCGCAGCGAGGCCGATAGGTGCCGATTCAAGATCGGGTATCGACCACCTGTGAAACGAGTGCAGAAAGCGTGCCTACGTAGCGGCGCCTTCGCTCGCGCAGTCGCGCTCCGCGAGTCATCGAACGCCTTCGTCATGGGCAGCGGGGCGTGGCGAAACGCGGCGAAGCGACGCAAACTAGTCATGTTTCACCGCCGAGGAGCCTTGAGAATCGGGCTCTAGGCCACATGTTGGTTTTGCCCTGTAAGGAGGGTCGCTCGCACCTCGCAGTGGCACGCCTTCTGCTTTTGCCAGGTTCGACGAGCACGACGCCTGGCGCGTGCCCTTTGCGGAAACGATGCGGCTTCGGCCGCGACCACTCTTGGAGGCATCAAAATGTTGTACTGGGCAGCCGTTTTTTTCGTGATCGCGCTTCTCGCAGCCATTTTCGGCTTCGGAGGCATCGCGGCGAGCGCGGCCGGTGTCGCGAAGATCCTGTTCTTCGTGTTCCTGATCCTGGCCCTGCTCTCGTTCATTTTCGGGCGCCGCGTACCGACGTGAAGGACGTGAAGAGGGGCCCGAGGCCCTTCTCGAGACCGCGGGGTGGCGAAAGGGGTCGCCTTTCGTCGCCCCGGCCCTTCTAGGCCTGTCGACGTTTTCGGCTGCATTGCGAAAGTGTCTGACGGATCGAAGTTTTTTCGCGAGAGGGATCAAATAGTTGAACCCTTGAGGGTGTGTTGGGACTCCTCTCTGAGGAGAGCGCCCCATGCTCTCACTCGTGTACTTCGATCCCGCTGGAGACTTTCTCAATGACTGCACCCTGCTCTCGCAAGGACTTCCTCAGGCTCTCGCTCGGCACCATGGCTATCACCTTCGTGGGGTGTAGCGACGACGGCACCCCCTCGGGCGACGGAAGCGGCGGCGGCGGCGCTGCCGGGAGCGGAGGCTCGAGCGGAGGCACGGGAGGCACCTCGGGCGGAAGCGGCGGCACGACCGGCGGCTCTGCAGGAGCCGGCGGCACGTCGAGCACCGGGGGCAGCGGCGGTACGACGGGCGGCTCAGGTGGCACGAGCGGAGGCGCGGGAGGCACCTCGGGCGGAAGCGGCGGTACGACCGGCGGCTCTGCCGGAGGCGGTGCCGGGGGCACGTCCGGTGGCGGCTCTGGAGGCGGAGGCGGCGAAGAGATGTGCACCGGTGACATCACCGCGCTTTGCTCGAAGGGCGACGGGACAGCGGATGGACACGTCCACACCCTGGGCGTCACGGAGGCCGACATTATGGCCGGACTCGCGAAGAGTATCACCACCATGCCCGACGCAACGGGCCATTGCCATCAGGTCGAGCTCACCGCCGAAGACTTCACCACGCTCAAGAGCGGTGGCGTCGTGAAGAAGCCCACCTGCAACGGTGGCAATCACGAGTTCGTGTTGAGCTGCGCGCCGTCCCCGCCCGTGCCGGTCAACCCGACAACGTGTCCCGGCGGTGACAGCCAAGGCTCGGGCAGTTGCGGCTGAATCAAAGCCACACACTGGGGCTGGCTTCTAAGACCCCCGGTAGCTCCACTATCCAATAGGGGAATTGTTCGCGCTTCGATTTCCGGTTACTCGCGCGGTCCCCGTCGTAAGCTCGTGCCAGATTTGACCTTTGGTCCTTTCGTAAAGAAGGCGAGCAAAGTTGGCATCGGAGCGATCCAGCGGATCTCCAATCGGCGGGGACGACGAAGCGAGCCGAGCCGCGTCGAGTGACGCGGCCGGGTTCATCGAGAAGCTACGAGACGTCCTGCTCGAGCGCTGGGCAGGGGCGCTCGGGGTGACGGCGCCCGCGGACGTTGAGCGACTCGGCGCGACGCTCGATTCACTCGCGGAGGTCCTGAATGCACCTCGCAATCCTCCGCAGAGCGGGACGAAGGCGCCGAGGCTGGGCGAGCTCGTAGAGCTCAGAG
>JAEZYO010000444.1 GCA_023419055.1 Pseudomonadota bacterium
CGTTACACGTGCCGTCACACTCCGCGCGGAGCTCTGCCGCACACGCCGCCTCCACCTTTAGCGGTGTGCACTGAGCTTCACATCCACCTTCCACGGCGACCTCGCACTTGGCTTCGGCCTCGACGTAGATGTCACCGCAGGAATCGAGCCCGGCGTGGGCCTCCGGAGTGAAGGCGAACAAGCAACCGAGCGCAGAAAGACCGACCGTCAGCAGTTTCTTCGTCATGAAAGGTTACCTCAGCGGTTCGAAAGCAAGCGCAACTAAGCATACGCCGTGCCCAGATCCGACCTTCCCGGCCGGATCACGACACCTTTTCGCAAAACCGCTGCTCAGCGTCTCAGGTTCGCGACCGTGCGGTCGTCCGTAATCGGCGCGACCGAGGGCATCGTTCCGCTGCCCCCGCTCTCGGAGAAGAAGCGAACCCGCACGCTCACCCGAGGATCCCCCACGACTTCGCAGAGATCGCCCGCCAGCGCGAAGATGGCGTGCTTGCTCCCCTCGTGACGATCGTTCACGGCGAGCACGAGCTCCGAGCCGCTGCGCGTCAGAGCGCCCAGCAGCTCCGTGCAGATGCTTCGACGCACCGTGAGCAACTCGGGGTCGGGCTCCCCATTGCAAACCATGACCCCCACCCGGACAGGGCGGTCATGGGCAACCTTGGCCTCGGCGATCCGATGAAGCGCGCGCGCGGCGAAGTCACGCGCAGTGTCTCCTACCCCCTGCGCCACCACGATCGAGTTAGGCGCCACGCGCTGGTAGTCGACCAACCACTGGGGCCAGCCGGCGCCCAGCTCGAGGATGACGATCGAGCTCAGGTTGTCGCTCTCAGGCTTCAATTCACTTCCACTCGAAATGCGGATCGAGCGCCTCCTTCAGGACTGTGCGCAAATCAATTCGTCCACGCTCGGCGGCGCGACGACTCGTTGCTTCAATCTCATTCAGCGTGTCGGCACGACACACCGATGAGAGAAACAACATCCCATCGGACCCACCATCTGATCATTCCAGCGATCCGTCAAGCGACGAATTCACGCAGGGGGCGCACCGCCTGCGCCGACGCGGCCCACTACGAGGTCCTCGGCGTTCTCCACGCACACCAACCCACACCACGCCTCCCACTCCGCACCTTCGTAGGAGGTCGAACCAGTTTTTCATTCAGCGGGGACGCGCGAATCGTCGGGCAGTGATCGGCGCATCATGACGCGAGCGTGTCGCGCCCCCGAAGCTCGAGCGTCAGGCGACCTTCGAGACCTTCACGTTCGGCGCCTTGGCGCCGTCTCGCGCGAGCGGCATCTCGTCACCGAAGCGGACGCTCACGCGCTCGCTCGGCAAGCCGAAGCTACTCCCGAGCTCGGTCGCGAGCGTCGAGAGCGCGTGACGCACGCGGCCGCTCCGCCCCGAGGTCGAGAGGAAGAGCCGCGCCTCCCGCGGCCGCTTGTCGACGAGCCTCGTCAGGAGCGCCGTCGCGATCTTGCTGCGCGCGAGCATGGCCGCGTCGTCGCAGCGCTCGTTGCAGGCCAACGCCGCCACCTTCATCGGCACGCCACGCGCGCCGAGGTTCGAGAGCTCTTCCGCGACGCGATCCGAGAACGCGTCGGGCGACTCGCCCTCCGCTTGAGAGACGACGCGGCGTCCGCTCGAACCAGAAAGGCTCTGTACCCAGGAGGGCCATTCCGCGCCGAGCTCCACGAGCACGAGTGTTCCGGTGATGGGTTTGCGTTGACGCATGAGCTTTCGTCTCCGTGGGCTCGAGATCGAGGAGCGACCTCGGTTCGAGATCGCCGTACCGCGAAGGCTATTCATCGCTTCCCCGCTGGGCCAAACTTTCGGTACCTCCGATATTTAAGAGGTACGGACGAGCGCCTCGTGTCTTAACCCCGGAATCTCGTGCTTCGATAATCGTACGAGACGATTTCGGGCCCGAGCTCCAGCGTCGCGCGAAATGACGTCAGACGTGGATCGCGCGTCGATCCACCGCCAGCGCCGCTTCCTTCATCGCCTCGGCGAGCGTGGGGTGCGCGTGCGACGAGCGCGCGATGTCTTCGGCGCTCGCGCCGAACTCGATCGCGACCGCGGCCTCGGCGATCAGATCACCCGCGCGCGGACCCAACACGTGGACTCCCAGGATGCGATCAGTCTCCTGGTGCGCGAGCATCTTGATGCGGCCCTCGACCGTGCCGAGCGCGCGCGCGCGACCGTTCGCGACGAACGGGAACACGCCCTTGCGGTACGGCACCTTCTGCTGCTTGAGCTCGTCCTCGGTGCGACCGACGCTCGCGATCTCGGGATGCGTGTAGACGATGCCGGGGATCGCGTCGTAGTTGACGTGGCAGTGCCCCGTGGCGATGGCCTCGACGCACGCGATGCCTTCTTCCTCGGCCTTGTGCGCCAGCATCGGGCCGCGAATGACGTCGCCGATGGCGTAGATGCCAGGCACGTAGGTCCGGAAATGATCGTCGACCGGCACGCGCCCGCGCGGATCGAGCTCGATACGGACCGAGTCGAGACCGAGCCCGTCCGTGTTCGGCAGGCGCCCGACCGCCACCAGCACCCGATCGCCGACGATCGTCTGGCCGCCGTGGAGCTCGACCGTCACCTGGTCTCCGTCACGGCGCGCCCCCGTCACGGCCGCGCCGAGCTTGAACTCGATGCCCTGCCGCTCGAAGATTCGCTCCGCCTCTTGAGCCAGCTCCGAGTCCATCCCGGGCAGGATGCGCTCGAGGTATTCGAGCACGGTCACGCGCGCGCCGAGCCGCCGCCAGACGCTGCCGAGCTCGAGACCGATGTAGCCGGCCCCGACCACGATCAGGTGCTTCGGAACTTCTCGATAAGAGAGCGCCTCGGTGCTCGTGCCGACGTACTCGCCGTCGAACGCGACGTTGCGGAGCGGAGCGGGCTTGCTGCCCGTCGCGATCACGATGTGCTTCACCTCGAGCGTGGTCTCGCC
>JAEZYO010000530.1 GCA_023419055.1 Pseudomonadota bacterium
CCGGCGCGCCGCGCGCGAGTTCGGCGAAGAGGAGCGGCTGCTCGAGACGTCGGAGGCAACTCTTTCGCTCCTTTACGTGGACGCCGGGAAGACGCTCACCCGCGCCGACGCGAACGAGAAGCGCCTGGAGTGGTTGGTTTCGGGTCACCTGTACGCATCGGAGCGATCGCTCCGCGCCCATGATCCGAACGACCTTCGCGGACACGCAGAGCTCTCGAATCCGGGCCCCGAACGTGCGGCATTGTTCTCGTGTTTATTGCGCTCTTCGCCGTAACCATTCGAATTCGTAGCGCCTTGTAAGTGCGCAATTCGACCCCATCTCCTCACCTGAACAAAGTGCTTGGTCGAGGTCGGTCTCTCTGCCATAACCGGGGAGGTCTTGAAGGGGAGACCGGGTCCCATGACGATCCGAAGCGAAGAGGCACTTGAGCAGGAGAAAGAGGCCGCGGACACGCTGCCTCCGATCCCACCGGACAGCGGGCGCAGGCCACGGCCCCGCGACCGCATGGCCACCCTGCCGGGCGACGACGACTTCGAGCGTCACGACACGATTCCAGCACCGCCGTGGTTCGAGGTCCCGAAGCCGGGCCTGTAGTCGAGGGCGCACCTCGGCGTTTCGACGTCGAGCCGAGATTGACGCGACGAGCGCGGGGCGTCTCGGGACTCCACTGTTGACTGTCGGCTAGCGACTCGGGTTAGCGTGCACGGCCGGAGGCCCACGGAACCGATGACCACCCGCGTCGCTCGTCGCTCGCTGCTCACCCTGCTGCAGCTCCTGCTCTTGCTCCTGCTCACGAGCCCCGCGCTCGCTGCCGGACGCCTGGAGTGGAAATCAAAGACCCTGAAAGAGCGCGATGACAAGTCGTGGCGCGTCGAGGTCGCGATCTACCTGCCACGCGCGCCCGACGTCGCCCACGTCCCGATGAAGTTCGAGTTCATGCCCGAGGTTTATTACGAGCGGAGCATGATGGACGGGGACAAGCTCGTGGAACGCAAGGTCCCGCTCGAGAACCGTCAGGCGCTGATCGAGAGCGTCGACGTCGGCTTCTTGGACAGCGGCTCGGGCAACATCGAGAAGCGCACGCGCTTCAGCTTCAAGGTCACGCGCGCTCACGGCTACGAGGCCGGCGAGTACAAGATCACCGTGCGCGACACGCGCAACGGCCAGGTCGTCGGAACGCCCACCACGCTGATCTTCCAGGGCGAGAACGAGATCATCGATCGCCGCGCGATGGTGTTCACGGGCAAGGAAAAGAAGAAGGACGACAAGCCCAAGGAAGCGGCGGCCGAAGAGAAGGCCGAAGAGAAGGCCGCCGAGGAGAGCGAGCCCGCCGCCGAAGAGGCCGCTGCCGCGGAGGACACGACCGAAGCGACGGAGGACGCGGAAGCCGCCGAAGGCGACGAGCCCGACGGTGAGATCAAGGAGAAGCCCGGTGGCTGCGGTTGCCGCCTGCAGGACACCCAGAGCGCGAGCGGAGCTCCGCTCTTGCTCGGGCTCGCGCTCGCAGCAGGCTTCTTCGCGCGCCGCCGCCGCGCCTGATCCGAATCAAGCTCGCGCCGTCACGAACGAGACGAGCTCGACCATCCCCGCGTCGAGCTCGTCTTCCGGCGTGAGCAGGCTGACGACGACGAACGCCTCGTCCTCGAAGTCGTAGAAATAGCCGGGCTGAACCCAGACGCCCCGCTCGAGCAAGCCGAGCACCCACTCGTCCTCGCTCAGCGTTCGCGGCAACCGGAGCACCGCGTACCAGCCGCCGTCGGCGTGGAGCTGGGTGACGGGAGAATCGCTGGAGCGCTCCGCAACCTTCCGCCGGTTCTCCATCACTCGCGCCGAGATGGCGCGGCGCGTGGTCTCCGCGGAGGCGAGGATCGAGGGGAGCGCGCTCTGCACCGGCGTGTTCACGGAGAGGTAGCTGTCCGCGATGAGCTCGAGCCTCGCGCGCGCGTCCGAGACGAGAGAAGGGCTCCCGCCGAGCACCATCCAGGCGAGCTTGAGCTGCGGCAGAGCGGCGAACTTGGAGAGCCCGTCGAGCGCGATCACGAGCCCTTCTTCGAGCTCGAGCGCGGACCCGGCGCGCTCCGGATCGTCACGCCAGGCGTAGGAGGAGAAAACCTCGTCCGACAGGATCGGGAGCCCGAGCTTGCCAAGCTCCTCGAGCTCGCGCCGCGAGAGGAACGAGCCGGTCGGGTTGTTGGGGTTCACGCACACGACAGCGCGCGTCCGCTCCGTCAGGGCAGCCTTCACGCTCCCGAAGTCGACGTGCCAGGCGCCGTCGTAGGCGAGCCGGTACGGGCGGATCCGAACGCCTTCCAGGCGCGCCAGGTGTTCGAGCAACGGATAGCTCGGAGCCGGAACCAGCACCTCGTCGTCCGGATCGCACAGCAACTTGAACGCGAAGCCGTACGCCTCGCTCGTGCTCGCCGTGAGCACGAGCCGCTCGGGGTCCCCCGGGAGCCCGCGATTTCGGAGCTCTTGCGAGAGGGCCTCCCGAGCGCTCTCCGTCCCGAAAGGGTCGGGCTCGTAAACGAGCGAACGAGCCTCGGAGAGCCCGCTGAGGATTGTCGCGCTCTCGTAGGGCAGACCTGCTCGCGTCGGGTTCGAGACCGTGAGGTCGAGCACCGGTTCGCCGCGGCGGCGCCGCTCCGCGAGCGCCACGGTGAGGGCATTCGGCTCGGCAGTGAAGGCGCTGCGATGCGAGAGACGCTGCATGGTCAGGCGCATTTAGCTCGTGAGCGGCTCTTCCTGCCACCCTCGGTGCGATCCGCCACTCTGGTCGGCGCTCTCGAGCGTCCCTAACTTGTTCCCATGCGCCGCCTAGAGGTGCCGCTGCTCCTGCTCGTCCTCGGCTGCAGCCGCCCGAGCAGTGATCCTCCTGAACGCGTTCCCACGCAGGCCGTGGCCGCCAAGGCGAAAGAGGCCTTCCCGAGGCCGCCGCCCGCCGAGCGCAACGTGGAGCCTCTGCGCGTCGAGGAGCTCGATCCGCACGGGTACCCGCCCGTGTACGTCACACGAGGCGGTGAACGCGGCCCCGCGAAGATGGTCTTTTTGCACGGGCTCTGCGGGCACGGCCTCGGCTACGCGCAGTCTTTTCAGAACAGCGCCGCCGAGAAGGGCACGCTCATCGCGCCCCAGGGGGACGTCCTCTGCGGAAAGGGGCCGGCCTCGAGCTGGTCGGGCAACGTCGAGAGCCTGGACGCCCGCGTCGTGGACGCCTTCCACGAGCTCGGCGAGAGCGGCTCGATCGAAGACGTGACGGTGATCGGGTACTCACAAGGCGCGACGCGCGCCATGGCGCTCGCCCGGGCTTACCCCGAGCGCTACTCGCGCCTGATCCTCATGGGAGGCCCCGAGCGACCCTTGCCCTACGGCCTCACGCACCTGAAATCCATCGTGACGATGGCGGGCGAGCGCGACCGTCAAGATTTGATGAAAGCGGGCTCGAGGAACTTCGAGCGCGCGGGCGTTCCCGCGACCTACATGGTCATTCCGGAGGCAGTCCACGGCGCGATGGGTCCGTCCCCGGAAAAAACCATGGGCCAGGCCCTGGACTGGTTGTTCGAGCACGAGCGCTAGGAACCTTGTAAGCTCGAGCGTCCGATGACGACGCCGCTCGACAAGGAATGGCCGAGCTTCGACCACATGCCGGAGGACGACCAGCTCACGGCTGCTCGCCCTCGCGGACAGAAGCTCGCGCGCTGGGTCTGGTACGACGGTGAGGTTCGCGAGAGCGAGCACCTCAGCGTCCACTACTACGCGAACGCCCTCCACTACGGCACCGCCGTATTCGAAGGCATTCGCTGTTACCCGACCGCGAACGGCCCCGTGCTGGTCCGACTGCGGGACCACATCGATCGCCTGCTCGCTTCGGCGCGCCTCTACGGGATGAAGCTGCCCTACGACGCCGACACGCTGGTGCGCGGCGCGACCGAGGTCACGCGCCGCAACGGCACGCAGAACGGCTACCTCCGCCCGCTCGCGTTCTACGGCGCCGGACCCATCGACCTCAAGCCCAAGCGCGAGTGCCCGGTTCACGTCTTCATCGCGATCCGCGAGCTTGGCACGTTCCTCGGCGAGGACGCGCTCCGGAACGGCATCCGGATGATGGTCTCGAGCTGGCGCAAGTTCCATCACACCATGCTGCCGACCATGGCCAAGGCGAGCGGCCACTACGCGAACGCCGTGCTCGCCGCTCACGAGGCGCACGATCAAGGCTTCGACGACGCCCTGCTGCTGAACCAGGACGGCACCGTCGCGAGCGCCACGGGTCAAAACGTCTTCTTCGTGAAGTCGGGGACGCTCGTCACGAACGACGAGTCCTCGTCGATCATCCCCGGCATCACGCGCGACTGCGTGCTCGAGCTCGCGCGCGAACACCAGATCCCGATCACGATTCGCCCCTTCACTCGCGAAGATCTGCTGCGCGCCGACGAGGTCTTCTTGACCGGCACCGCCGCCGAGGTCACGCCCGTGCGCGAGGTCTCCGGCGTACGTTTCGAGACGGGCAAAGGCACGCTGAGCGCCTTCTTCCAGCGTGCCTACTTGCGCGCCGTCACCGGCAAGGACGAGTCACGCCTGCACTGGCTCACGCCAGTGAGCTGACGGCTCAACGCGCGGCGAAGGAGCTCTCGGAGCTCCCTTCGTGGCCCGACTCGAGGAGCTCGGCGCGGTAGAGCACCTCGCCGTCCTCGGCGCTGATCTCGCCGCTGATGTCGCGGCCCGGGAACTTCTCGCTCTGCGTCACGTCGAGCGTCGCGCTCTTCTCGCCGATCATCACGCGGTAGCTCTTGGTCTCACAGTCGAGCTCGGAGGGGCCGACCAGGCAGGTGCCCTTCTTGGCCGTCATGAAGCCCTCGTTGCTGTCCGGGACGAGCGCGGTCTTCGCCATCAGGCTCTCGTAATCGGCGAGCGTCCCGGGCTCTTCCTTGCCGTCCACCACGCGCCTGACCTCGATCACGTCGTCGGTCTCGATCGCGTGCCGGACCAGGAGCTTGGTCGTGAGCGTCGAATCTTCGAGCGTGTACTCGAGCGTCACGTCGCCGTCGGACTTGGCGACCACGCGCTCCGTGAGCAGCATCGCCTGATCGGAGAAGGAGCCCGAGATCCGATGTACCCAAAAGTCGCCTACCTTGCGGTCAGCCATCGCCTTGCGCGAGGGGCGCTCTTCTTCGGCGCTCGCGCTCGGCGTCGCGCTCGGCGCTTGCGGAGCCGGCGCTTGCCCGGCGACGCGCGAGCACGCAAGAGGCAAGAAGAGGAGAGAGACCAGGGTGGCTCGATGGCTCATGCCCCGCCCTTCGCATGTTGCGGCCGGCCGGGCCAAATTTAGGGTCGCGACTCACGTGCCCTCTGCGCGCCGTTGGGAGGATTCGGGGGCTCTCAGGCGGCCTCGAGGCGGCCTATAGTGAAGGGCTGATGCCTCGAGACTTCCCGCTCGCGAGCCTCAGCGGCCAAGCTCTGCTCGAGGCGATCCGGGAAGCGGCGGGCAATGCCGGAATCGGGCTCGCGGTCACGTTGAGCGACCTGGATCCGCCGCGCGTCCTGTACTTGAACGGCCGGGCCGAAGAGCTCCTCGGGCGCACGCGCGACGAGGTGGACTCGATCGGAATTTGGGGCTGCATCGCCCCCGAGCAGGTGCCGGAGCTGAAGCTTCGTCATCAGCTGCGCCTGCGCGGGGAGCCGGTCTCGCTCCACTACGAGGCGACCATCGTCCAGCCGAGCGGCGAGCGCGTCGCCGTGGAGATGACGCACTCGGCGACCCCGCTCGACGACCACCTCGTGGTCGTGACGTTCCTCTTCGACGTGCGCGAGCGCAAGCGGGCCATCGAGGCGCTCGACGAGTCCAAGCGGCGCTTTCAACACGTCGTGGAGAACGCGCCGGACGGAGTGGCCGTGCTGCGCGGCCCCGTGATCGGCTTCCTGAACGAGCGCGCGGCCGCCATGCTCGGCCTGGAGCGCGCGATCGACGGCTACGGCCGGCTGATCACCGAGTTCTTGCACCCGGACGACGCAGCGCGCGCGCGCGAGCGCATCATGGAGCTTTACCGGACGAACCAGCGCCTGAGCGAGCCGGCGGAGTACCGCTCCCGCTCGGCGGACGGGCGCGAGCTCTACGTCGAGATCTCTTCCATCCCCATCGAGCTCGACGGAGAAGCTGCGGTCGTCGCGTTCGCGCGAGACGTGACGGAGCGCAAGTCCATCCAGGCCAAGCTCGTGCAGGCCGATCGCCTGGCGTCGCTCGGCGTGCTCTCTGCCGGCGTCGCGCACGAGATCAATAACCCCCTCGCCTACGTGCTCCTGAACCTCGAGTTCCTGGAGCGCGAGCTCGACAAGCTCGGCGTCAGGCCGGAGAAGCTAGCATCGCTGAAGAGCCGCCTGCACGACGCGCGTCACGGCGCGGAGCGGGTGGCCACCATCGTGCGCGATCTTCGCACCTTCGCGCGCGGTGACGAGGGAGCCCGCACGCCCGTCCGCCTGACGAGCGCGATCGAGTCCGCGCTCAACATCGCCAAGGCCGAGATCGAGCCGCGCGCGCGCATCGTGCGCCGCTACGACGAGGTGCCCCCGGCGGACGCCAACGCGAACCGCTTGGAGCAGGTCTTCTTGAACCTGCTCTTGAACGCGGCCCAGGCCATCCCGCCCGAAGGCGATCCGCAGGCTCACCGCATCGAGATCAGCGTGCGCCGCGCCGGCGAGAACGTGTGCGTCGACGTCCGCGACACGGGCATCGGGATGAGCGCGCCCGTGCTGGAGAAGATCTTCGATCCCTTCTTCACGACCAAGCCCGCCGGCGTCGGGACGGGCCTCGGGCTCCCGATCTGTCAGAGCATCGTGCGCGCGCTGGGCGGCGACCTGAGCGTGAAGAGCGCGCCGGGAGAAGGCAGCTGCTTCACGGTGTCGCTCCCGATCTGGAACGGCGATCCGCACCCCATCCTCACGCCGCTCCCGGTGCCCTCGCTGCCCCCTTCTCCGCGCGGACGCGTGCTCATCATCGACGACGAGGTCGCGGTCGGACGCACGCTGGCGCTCGTGCTCGGCGCCGAGCACGAGGTCACGGTGAAGACCAACGCGGCCGACGCGCTCGCGCTCCTCCACGAGGAGGGGCCAGAGGCGTTCGACGCCGTCCTCTGCGATCTGGTGATGCCGGGGATGACGGGCTTCGAGCTGTTTCAGACCGTTCAGCGCGAGCAACCGGAGCTCGCGGCGCGCTTCCTCTTCATGACCGGGGGGCTCGCGCCGCGCAGGCTCGGCGTCCAGCTGAGCCCGCAAACGCCGCTCTTCGAGAAGCCGTTCGAGCTCGACCAGATCCGCGGGACGCTGCGCGCCCTGGTGCGCGAGCGCCGCGGCACCAAGCCTCCGCCCGCTCACTGAGCGGCTTCGAGCTTCTCGCGGTGGGCGCGCTCTTCCTGGCCCAGACGCCCGATCGCCTCGAGCGTGCGATCGGCGACCGCCTGGTGCACCTTCGGCGTTCCCCGCTCGGCGTACAAATCCGAGAAGTCGATAGGCTCGCCGAACACGACCACGATCTTCTTCCCCGTGCGGTCGAAGTTGCTCCGCACCTGCCGGTAGAGGTCGTTGATGAGCCCGTTCACGAACACCGGGATCACGATCACGCGCGAGTCGTGGATCACGCGCCCGACGCCGCGCTGCGCCGGCAAGAAGGTGTACGGGTCGTCGTCGCGCTTGCGCGTGCCTTCGGGGTGGAGCCCTGCGAAGAAGCCGCCGCGCGAGAGCAGCCAGGCGAGCTCGCCGAGGCTCGGGACGTTGAGCACCGCCTGGCGCCGCTCGCGGAAGATCGGCGGGTACATGGCGAAGAAGCTCATCACGCCGTTCACGAACAAACCGAGCGGGGTCGTGTAGAAGAACGTCGAGCGCACCGGGAACACGATGCGGTGCCGCAGGCCGCGCCGCACGAGCTCGCTCATCACCACGTAGAGATCGAAGAAGCTCCGGTGGTTCGAGACCAGCACGTAGCTCTTGCCTGGGTCGAGCTCGGGCAGGCGCTCGAGGCCGTACACGTGGCGGAGGTGCTTGGTCGAGTGATGGATCCAACCCTGGCCGACGCTGCGCTGCAGCGAGCGCACCAGCCGGTCGAGCAGGCCCGGCTCGAAGGTGCGCCGGACGAACGAGATCAGGGCACGCTCGACGACGTTCAGGCGCCCCTTTCCGGCCCGGATCAGATCCGGTCGTTCGAGCTTCGAAAGCGCGCCACGCTCGCCGCCGTCGCCGTCGCCGCTCACGCCGAACTCCTCAGTCTTCCGGCTCCTCGAACACGATGTCGAGGTACCCGGGAGGCGGAAGCCGGTCACCCACCGCGGCGATCACCTTCTCCGCGATGGCTTTCCGATCGGCCTCGGTGTCCGCGACCACGACCGTCAGCGTGGGGTGCGGCTCGAGATCGCGCTCGGGGTTGAAGGTGCGCTCGAGTCGGTGCGCGCTGACGCGCGGCTCCGTCGCGAGCACGCGCTCGATGTCGCTCGCGATCGTCGGGTCGAGCCCCGTACCCTCCGCGACCAGGATCCGCTCGTCCTCGAGCGGGGGCAAATCCCCGAGGTAGCCGACCAGCGGCACGGGCTGACCCGAGAGGATGCTCGCGAGCTCGCTTCGCCTGAGGAATAGCTCGCTCTCGTGACCGGGGTTGATCACGAGCCCGAAAACGCGCTGCTCGTCGATCGCGTCGAGCGCCATCTCGCAAGCGAGGAGCGCTGGCAGCGTGCAGCCCTTGAGCTCGCCGCCCTCGGTCTTCCAGTCGAGCTCCCGCGCGACCGGCTCCATGATCGCAGGCTCCGAGAACAGGACCGCGTAGAACTGTCGGTCCTCGTCCGCGATCAGGTGTGGGTGAAGCTCGAGGTTACCCGTGAACTCGACCCGCTCGCCCTCTTCGGCGCCCGGCACGTCACGCGAGAGCGGAACAATCAGCTCACCTGCGCGGATCGCGTCGAGCAAGTCCGAAACGTCGCGACGGAGGCCTCTGCGCGCTCTTTCGAGGGCGATCGACAGGGGATTCTCGGGTTCCGGCGGCGAGCTCACGGCGCCCGCAGTATCACGAGCCCGCCCTCGACGCACGCGGTTCGCTCTGGCACGCTCTCTGCTCGATGTCCCGCCCGCCCCGCTCGACGAGCGCCGAGCCACGCCGCGCCTTCTACCCCGAGATCGCGCCTTATCGCACCGGCTTCCTCAAGGTCTCGTCGGAGCACACCCTCTACTTCGAAGAGTCGGGCAACCCCGAGGGTAAACCGGCAGTGTTTTTGCACGGCGGCCCGGGCAGCGGCACGAGCCCCAAGCAACGACGCTTCTTCGATCCGGCGCGTTATCGGATCGTGCTTTTCGATCAGCGCGGCTGCGGCAAGAGCAAGCCGCATGCCTCGTTGAAGGACAACACCACCTGGGACCTGGTCTCCGACATCGAGGCGCTGCGCGAGCACCTCGGCATCGCGCGCTGGCTCGTGTTCGGCGGCTCCTGGGGCAGCACGCTCGCGCTCGCCTACGCAGAGAAGCATCCCGACAGGGTGACGGAGCTCGTGCTGCGCGGCATCTTCTTGCTGCGGCGCTGGGAGCTCGAGTGGTTCTACCAGCGCGGCACCAGCCTGCTCTACGCGGACGCGTTCGAGAAGTACGTCTCCGTGATCCCGCCCGAGGAGCGCGGCGACCTGATCAACGCGTATTACAAGCGGCTCACCAGCGACAACCAGGTGGTGCAGAAAGAGGCGGCGCGCGCCTGGAGCGTCTGGGAAGCGAGCACGAGCTACCTGCTCCAGGACCAGGACTACATCCGGAGCTGCGCGGGGGACGAGTTCAGCCTCGCCTTCGCGCGCATCGAGTGCCATTACTTCGTGAACCAGGGATTTTTGTCCCGCGAAAACCAGCTGATCGAAGACGTCGGCGCGATTCGACACATCCCCGCGGTCATCGTTCAGGGGCGCTACGACGTCGTCTGCCCGATGCAGAGCGCCTGGGAGCTCCACAAGGCCTGGCCGGAAAGTGAGCTCCACGTCGTTCCGGACGCGGGACATTCCGCCTTCGAGCCGGGTATCATCCACGAGCTGATCGGCGCGACCGATCGCTTCGCGAAAGTATGAAAGCAGAGCTCAAGTCGGCCGTCGCCACCGTCCTCAAACTCTTCGGCCCCCACCGCCGCCGCACCTTCCTCGGGGAAGGGCGCGCCCACATCGAAATCCGAGAGCTTGCGCCGAGCGAGCTCTCGGCCTTCACGCAGGCGGTGAAGAAGGAGCTCGAGCTCCCGGGCGTCGCGTGGGCGGACGTGAACGCGCTGCTCTCGCGCGTCATCGTCGCCGTCGACGCGCGCGGCCCCGATTTGTCGGAGCTCGTCGCGGCGGTCGAGCGCGCCGAGCAGAGCGCCGGGGTGCACGAGGCGCGCTTTCGCGAGAGCTCTTGGGAGCACCCGGCCGACGTCGAGGCCGCCGAGCGTTTGATTTTGGCACTGGCCGCGGACGCTTTCGGGGCGCTCGCGGGCTTCGGCTTGAAGTTCAGCCCGATCCCCGCCTCGCGCCTGGCCGGGACCGCGGCCTCCCTGCTCCAGATCGTGCAGTCCTCGCCGCGCCTCCGGCGCACGCTGGACGAGCGCTTCGGTCCGCTCCGGGCCGATCTGCAGCTGAGCGTGGGCGCGGCGGTGGCGCTCGGCATCGCGCAGCGGCCGGGCAGCGCGCTGGTGGAGCTCGGAGAAAAGGCGATTCAGCTCGCCGAGGCCCGAGCGCGCAGGGCCGCGTTCGAGAAGCGCGAGCCCGAGCTGTTCGCGAAGCCGAGCGCCCCCGAGATCCCCGAGCGCGTCGATCCCCGTCCCCGCCCGCTGCCGCGCGGCCCCATCGAGGAGTACTCGGATCGCGCGGTCCTCGTGTCCCTCGGCGGCTTCGCCATCAGCCTCCTTACCACCCGCAGCGTCCAGCGCGCGGTCGCAGCGCTCTTCGGCGGCGTCCCCAAGCCGGCGCGCCTCGGGCGCGAGGTCTACGCCGCCGAGCTCGGGCGCACGCTCGCGCGCCGCGGCATCCTGGTGCTCGACAACGAGGTGCTGCGCCGCCTCGATCGCATCGACTGCCTCGTCTTGAGCTCCGATCTGGTCTCGCGCGGGCGCTTCGTGGTGCAAGAGTTCGCCGCCGCCCCGGGCGAGAACGAGGCCGAGCTCCGCGCGCTCCTCGACGACCTGTTCGAGGCCGAAGAGCCGCTGGTTCGCCGCGAGCGCGGCGGGATTTACCTCCTGCCGCTCGCGCTCTCGGGCGCCACGGTGCCGAGCGAGCTCGCCCCCATCGCGGCGGGGCTCGGTCAAAAGGGCGGCCTCGCGGTCGCGATCGCGCGCGGGCACCACGTGCTCGCGCTGGCGGAGCTCGAGCTCATCCCGCGCACCGGCATCGAGGAGATCGTCTCCGCGGCGCACGAGGCGCAGATGCGCGTGGTCGTCGCCGCCTCGGACGACTCGGTGCTCGAGGGCCTGGCCGCCGACGACGTCATCCCCGAAAGTGAGGGCCTCTTGCGCGGCATCCGGCGCCTGCAGCGCGAAGGTCGCGCGGTCTGCGTGGTCGCGAGCGACGCCGCGCCCGGCCTCGCCGCCGCCGACGTCGCGATCGGCCTCACCAAGCCCGGCGCGAGCCCCGCCTGGGGCGCGCACCTGCTCTGCGACGACGATCTCTCCGACGTGCGCTTCATCATCAGCGCCTGCGTGTCGGCGAAGCAGATCGCCAAGCAGAGCGTGAACATCGCGCTCGGCGCGGCGACGCTCGGCGCGCTGGTGAGCGCGGGCGGCGTCTTGCCCATGACCGGCCGGCGCGTGATCCGCGTCGTGAACGGCGCCTCGATGGTCGCGATGCTGAACGGCGCTCGCGGCTCGTTCCAGCTCAACCGCCAGAAGCTCCCGCCGCCGCGCGATCGCACGCCCTGGCACGCGCTCGAGGCGCGCGCCGTGATCGCCAAGCTCAAGACCAGTCCGGACGGCCTCGACCGGCGTGAAGCCATCGAGCGCCGCGGGCGCAAGGTCGGCCAGCGCTCGAGCCTGGTCGAGCTCGCGGAGGCGGTGAGCGACGAGCTCTTCAATCCGCTCGCGCCGCTGCTCGCCGCGGGCGCCGGGCTCTCGGCCGCCGTGGGCTCCTTCGGCGACGCCAGCATGG
>JAEZYO010000690.1 GCA_023419055.1 Pseudomonadota bacterium
ACGAGGGCTTCCGCGGGCACGCGGAGGGACAGTTCGCGCACTCGCAAGGCACCTATGGCCTCTTCATCGACGACGCCTTCAGCAAGGAGGGCCTCTCGGGCCTCTCGATCGGCGGAGGAGCGAGCGACTTCGAGCTCGACTGCATCGAGGTGACCCGCGCCGAGTTCGCCGGCATCATCGCCAAGACCGACGACGACGGCGACGCGACGATGCGGAACGTAGAGATCCACGACCTCTACGTGCACGACGTCGGCTCGGAGGGCATCTACTTCGGGAGCACCCAGGCCCAGCCGCAGCACTCGTTCGAAGGGCTACGCATCTACGACAACCGCTTTCTTCGCACCGGCACCGAGGCGCTGCAGGTGGGACAGCTCGGCAGCGACTGCGAGATCCATCACAACGTGCTCGGCCCCGGCGCGGTGCGCTGGCGCTCCGCGTTCGCTCAGTACCAGGACGGCAACGTGCAATACGGTCAGCGCTACGGCAGCTCGAGCTTCCACCACAATATCGTGATCGGCACGGGTGATCTCTTCGTCGAGCTCTTCCCCACGCCGGTCGAGGGGGACCCGCGGGAAGCGGGCGACGCCGTCACCTTCAGCGACAACTACTTCTCCGACACGTCGGCGTCCGGCGTGTACACGCACGCCGACGAGACGGGTGTGACGATCCGCTTCGAGCGCAATGTGTTCCGTGGCTTCGAGTTCGACTACGACGAGGTGTACCCCACGACCACGGAGCCGGTGCAGGTGTTCGGGGTGGGCTCGAACACCCTGAATCCGCACCTCTTGAAGGACAACGTCGTGGACGGTCCGTACCCGTTCATCAAGTGGACCTTCGATAGCGTCACGCTCGAGAACAACGTCACCGACACGGTGGAGAAGGTGCGCTTCGCCGACTTCATGGGTGAGGCGATCGACGAGAACTACCGGAAGCTCGAGTGGTGGACCGCGACCGCGACGCTTCACCCCGAAAAGCCGAGCGTGGTGTACGAAGCGGGCGCCTTCGTGGTTCACGACGGCGTCATCTACGAGGCCATCGAGCAGAACTCGGGGAAAGAACCGAGCAGCTCGCCGGAGAGCTGGAAAGAGCTCGCGGCGCCCGCCGACGACGTGCGCCTCGACGCTGACTCTCCGCACCGCGGACTCGGGCTGCGCTGGCCGCCGCCGTCAGAATGAGCAACTTGCGCAAGTTGCGCACCGGGTTGCGCAAGCAGAAGCTCACGCATTCACGGATTTCGGCGCCGAACGCGCTCCTCTCGAGCCTCGAGACGGCGGCACGGGAGTTGCTGAAGAGAGGGCACTTCAGCCAATCTCGAGGAGACCATCAATGATCAAGACCAGCGCCCGCATCGTCAGCCTTCTACTCGCCGCCTCGTGCGCCGTCACCGCCGTCGGATGCGGCAGTGATGACGAGCCGAGCAGCGCCGAACCCACGGGCGAGGTCAAGCTGTTCTCGTGGTGGACCAGCCGCGGCGAGGTCGATGCGCTCCACGCCTTGATCGACGTGCACGAAAAGAACTACCCGAAGACGAAGATCAAGAACCTGGCCGAGGACCTGGCGGACGAAGCGCACGAGCGCCTCGCGCAGCTCATGGAGGACGGCACCCCACCCGATCTCTACCAGGCGAACGTCGGCGCGGACGAGTTCACCTACGTGCTCTTCAACGGCGTCGACGACCGCGACAGCAAGGTCGAATCGTTGAACAAGCTCGCCGAGTCCGAAGGCTGGAACGACGTCTTCCCCCCCGCGGTGCTGGACGCTCTCTCTTACGACGGCACGATCTACGCGGTCCCTGCCAACATCCACCGCATCAACTCGCTCTTTTACAACAAGAAGATCATGGACGAGGAGGGCCTGTCGGTGCCGGAGACCACCGATGACCTGCTCACGACGGCCGAAGCGCTTCAGACGGCTGGCTACACGCCGCTCTGCATCGGCAGCGCGGACTCGTGGACTCTCGCGCTCCTCTTGTTCGAAAACGTGCTCCCCGCCGTCGCGGGCGGTGACTACTACATGAGCTACTGGACCGGGAAAGAAGACCCGAAGGGCGCCGAGATGAAGGCCTCGATCGACTACTTCTACGCCCTCTGGCCGTACTTCAACGGAGACGCGGGCGATCTCGACTGGACCGCGGGCGTCGACCACATGTTCGACAAGGAGGCCCCGTGCGTGATGACCGTCATGGGTGACTGGGCCAAGGGTTATCTAGAGACGAAGGGCTGGACCGCGGGCGAGGACTTCGACCAGGCGCCGTTCCCCGGCTCGAACGGCACCTTCGTGTTCACGGCGGACACGTTCCCGCTCCCGAAGGGCGCGCCGAACCGTGACG
The DNA here is from genome assembly GCA_023419055.1 of Pseudomonadota bacterium. Next base: position 2,330 of record JAEZYO010000690.1, read on the forward strand.
GGGCGGTCGCCTTCCTCAAGACGGTCGGCTCCGTCGAGGGTCAGATCGCGTTCAACCTGCTCAAGGGCTCGATTCCGGTGCGTACGGACGTCGACCCGGCGAACTTCGACGAGACCGTCCAGCGTACGATGGCGGACTTCGCCAAGGACAACCTCGTCACCGCGCGCTCCGGCCTCGTCCCGCTCGATGCGTTCGCCGACCTACCCGACGCGCTCCAGGATCTCGTGCGCGAGAACGACGAGAGCGTGGTCTTGAACGCGCTCGCGAACGACTACGACACGCTGCGCGACTTCCACGACTGAGTCATCGAAACCTTCGAGCTCGAGAGCGAGCGATGGGCCTCGCCGGCGCGATCCGGCGGGGCCCAGTCGTTTCTGGCGCTCGACGACGCGAGTGAGCGCCCGCGCCGGGCGCTCACTCGGTCCGCTCAGAGGCACTCGGGCTTGTAACGCTTCACGCCGCGCGAATCGACGACGAACGGCGGGTCGCACGAGGCGCTCGGCTTCTTCGTCGTGACGGGGCGCGGCTTGACGGGGGCGCTCGACGGCTTCTTCTCCGCGCTCGGCGGCGCCGAGACCACCGGCTTCGGGGTCTCGCGCAAGGAGACGACGATCTCGGAGTCTCGATCGAACGTCACCTGGCGCTCCTCCGTGTCGTAACCCGGCGCCTCGAAGCGCAGCGTGTGAGGCTTGCCGTCCTTGTCGAAGGCCTTGTTCAACGGGTTCGAGGGGAGGAGGTTTCCGTCGAGGTAGATCTTCGCCGCGCCGGGGAACGCCGTCAGCCTGAGCGTGACCTGCGTCGACGTCGGCGCCGGCGCCGGAGCCGCCGCGG
>JAEZYO010000698.1 GCA_023419055.1 Pseudomonadota bacterium
TCTTCCGAAGCCGATCGATCGCCGCACCTTGATCACGAAGCTGCAGAAGCTCCTCGGTGAATGGGCGTCGAAGCCGTCTGCACGAAGGACGCTCGGCAGTACTGCCAGCACCCCCGCCTCGTCGGCCCCGCCCTCCTCCACGACCTCCTTCGAAGCGTCCCCCGAAGATCTGCAGCAGATCGAGAGCTTCTTGGCTGCGTTCACGAGCGACGTGGGCCCCGCGGCGGTCAAGCGCCTGCTGCGCGCCTTCACGGGAGGGACGCCGGAGCAGTTGGGAGTCCTCAGAACTGCCGCCGGCCTCACGGGAATGGAGGTGGACGCGGAGAAGCTCGCGCGCATCGCTCACTCCCTGCGCGGCGCCACGCGTAGCCTGGGGTTGCGCTCGCTCGGCGACCTGCTCGAGAAGCTCGAGCGCGAGAGCGCATCGGATCCCGTGAGCGTCAGGGACGTGGCACAACGTATCGACGTGCGACTGAGCGCGGTCTGCCAGGCGATGAGCGCCCGGGGTCCGGAGGAGGCGGCGAATTGAGCACCGTAGATCGAAAGACGAACCCGACACCCTTCCAGACGCGTCGCAAGATCATGGTCGTCGACGACGACACGGTGGTGTGCACGGCGCTCAGCGCGTTGCTCCAGGCTCGGGGGTACAGCGTCACCTGTCGCTCGCAGGCCATTGGAACGAGCCTCGCCATCTTGCGGGACAAGCCGGACGTGGTCGTGCTCGACGTCGACATGCCCGGGCTCACGGGCGACGCGATCTCGAAGATCCTGCTCAACAACAAGCCAGCTCCTGCGGTCATCTTCTACTCCTCCCGCTCGGACGAGGAGCTCGAGCGCATCGTGAGCGAAACGCGCGCCCTCGGGGCCATCAGGAAGGGGGATCCGCGGGAATTCCTGATGTCTTTCGAGGCCCTCCTCGCTCGCCAACTCTGACTCGACGGGCGGAACGGAGCGGCCGTGGCTCCAGGGCTTCAGCAGACGACCCAACAGGGTTAAAGTCGGCGCGTGAAGCTTCCCGTTTTACGTCCGCCCGGGGTGCCACCGGAGGCGGAGTGGCGCTTCGAGGCGGACGAGTGGGTCGTGGCGCCGCGCAACGCGGAGGGCGAGTATCACGGAGAGGTGCGGTCATTCCGGGCCGACGGAACTCCGGGCGTCGCGTACCAATTCGTCGAGGGCCGCCGCCACGGCCCGTTTCGGACCTACCATCCGAGCGGCGCGCTCCTCAGAGAGGGACGCTACGCGAACGACAAGCTCGATGGCTGGGTGGTGGTCCGAACGGACGGGGAGGAGCAGCTGGGCGCCCTGCAGGAGTGTTGCGTCCCCGTCGGCGCGCGGACGTTGCGACAAGAGTACGACGCGGGCGCGCTCGTCGCGGAAGCCTTCTATGACCGCGACGGCAGGCAGCTCATGCCCGACGGCGCGCTCTGTCCCGACCGTCCTCCGAACGTCGACGAGCGAGCGATCTTCGACGTGGCTTCGCGAGAATGGATCGCGTCCGCGCGCGCCGCAGGGGGCTTTCGGGAGGGGGTTGCCAGGCGCTTCACGCAGTCGGGGCTCCTGCTCGAGGAGGTGACCTGGCACGCCGATGGACGGTGCGGCGCGAGCCGGCGCTTCAGCGCGACCGGCGAGCTCCTCGAGCAAGGCGAGTGGTCGTTGGGCCGGCGGCACGGCGCTCACCTCTCACGCTGCGGCGATCCCGCGAGCGGCTTCTTTTTCGTGCGGGGTACGTTCGAGCGCGATCACCCGGTGGGGTGTTGGTCGCTCGAGACCTCGGCTGGCGCTCTGCTCGGCGCGCGAGAGCTCGGACGAGCGAGGAGCGAGGAGCAGTACGGTGAGAGCGACGCCTTCGAGGATCACGCGAGGGACGCCGAGCATTTCCGCTTGCTCGCGCTCGCCTTGCGAGCGGAAGGTCGCATGGCCGAAGCCCTGGCTGCGAGCGCGCGTCACGCGGCGAAGATCGGCGACCCTCGTCGCTTGCTCGAGGAGGTCGAGGCGACGCCGCTCCCACGCCAGGCCTGGCTCGAGATCTCCTCGGAGAACGGCGCCATCTCTTCTTCGATGACGGCGTGGCTGCTCGGCGCCGAGACCAGGCTCGTCCTCGAACGGCTCGCGCGATGGTTCGGGGCGACCCACCGTGCCGGGCTCGATTTCGCGAGCGCGGCGCTGCTTCTCGCGCCGGACGATGCATCGCTCCGCCTTCGGCGCGCCGAGGCGTGCTTCGAGCTCGGTGACCCGCTCGGGATGTCAGGCGAGCTCGCTCACCTTCGCGCCGATGAGCCCGAGATCGCGATGCTCCGCCAGTGCGGCCAGATCCTGTACGGCGGCTTCGAGTTCGCGCCCTTCCGCGAGTCTTACGTCGACAGCGTGCCTGAGGGGCTCCCGGAGTTCGCCGAGGTCGACACCTCGCGCATCGCGCTCATGATGCAAAAGGCCGCGACGCGCCTCGAGTGCGTGCGGAGAGCCCTGCTCGAGGCTTGCGCGCGGTCGGGGATCGACGCGCCCGCATTCCTGCCCCCGGAGAGCGGGCTCGGCGACGCCGCGCCGCCGCTCGAGCGGACGAGCTTCACGCTCGAGGAAGACGGCGCCTCGGTCACGATCACCGTCGACGAGACGCTCGACCTCTCGGGGCTTGGCGTGCCGGCGCTCCTCGCGCAGGCGCACCTCGACTGGACGGCGCTGTGCCTTCTGGCCTGGGCGGCCGGACTCGACGAGCTCGCGCTACCGCTCGAGCTCCGGCCCCGAGACGACTTCCAGCGGGCGCTCGCCACGAGCCTCGAGCGTTGCCGCGTCTTCGACGAGTGCCGAAGGAGCCCGGCCAGGCGCAAGGACCACCCGGAGCAACGCTTCCGGGGCATTCCGGTCCCGGAGCTCACGGCGAGCGCGCTCTCCTTCGCGGCGGCGTACTACCGCGAGATCCGCGCCGTGCTGTTTTACCTCACCGATCCCGAGTGCCGGAGCTTGTGGCAGGACGACCTGCGCCCCGCCTGATTGCGCTACACTGCGCGCGTGGACTCCGCGGTCGTCGGTTCTCGGTGTTCGAGCTGCGGGCAGCAAGCACCGGTCGTGTTGCAGGGGCTCGAGGCGCGCTGCTCGGCGTGTGGGGCGCGGCGTTTTCCACTCAGCGCACCGAGCGTGTCGCTCTCGGGGCAGCCGGCGCGCTTCGGCGGAAGCGCGGCCACGCTGTTCGGTATCGCCGTGCTCGTGCTCGGTGGGGCGCTCTCGGTAGGCGTGCTGCTCCTCTTGCAGTCGATCGCGCCGGCCACGGTGCTCGGCTGGGCGATCGGCGTTCCGATGCTGATCGCTTCGCTCTTTTTCGGGATCTTGCTGCTCGTCGCGGGCAGCAAGTTGAAAAAGCACGGCAGCGCACGCAACAGGTCCGTTCGTTTCGAGGCGCTCCGCGCGCTCATCGCGCACCAGAAGCGCCCTTTGACGCCGCACCAGGTGGGGCGCGCTCTGAACCTCTCGGACGCGGACGCCGACGCGCTCCTGACGGAGTTCTCGCGCGAGTATCCGACCCCCGTCACGCTCGACGTCGGCGACGACGGACAGCTCCGCTACGACTTTTCCGGCACCGAGACGCGCTGGAGGGTGCTCGAGGAGGAGCACGGCGCGGAGCTCGACCGCGAGATCGCGGACGACGAGAAACAGCGCTTCCGCGTCCGCTGACGGCGGGGGAAATCAACGGTAGTAGCAGCTCTTGAACTTCCTCGGCGCGGGGTCGCCGAACGCCGAATTGGTGCAGGAGACGCTGCCGGTCACGCCGCTCCGCGAGGCGTACTCCACGCCCGTCCCGTAGTACACGGTGGCGGTCACTCCGGCCGGCAGGCGACAGGTCCAGCCTTCGCTCGCGCAGAAGATCGCTCGAGGCGGCTTGAATCCGGCACCCTCTCCGTCGAGCTGCTGCAAGTAGGCGAGGAGCGGAGCAAGCTCCGCCCTCTGTATCCGCACGTTACGATGCCGCCGAACGGCGTCGGCGAGGGTCGCGGCCGAGCCGTCGTGCAGGTAGGGGGCCGTAGCCCAGACCCCGCGCAAAGTGGGCACGTCGATGCCCGTGAGTGGACCGTTCGAGCGCTGTCCGCTCGACGGACCGAGCGTGCCGATGTCGAGGAGCGTTCGGCGACCTTCGTTCGTGAAGGTGCTCCCGTTGTGGCAGCTCGGGCAGCCGAGGCGCGCGAAGTAGGTCCGACCGCGCCTCGCGTCGTTCGTCAGGGCGCCGTCGGGGCGGCGGAACGGGCTCGGCGGGACCTTCGAAAGCGAGGCCACGTAGGCGGCAAGGGCGTCCAGGTCTTCACTCAGCCCGGCCTTGGGCTCTCCGAGCGGCTCACTGCGCGTCCCGAAGAAGTAGTCGGCGTCGCTCATCAGGCCCGTGCCCGCCGCGAACGTACGGATCTGCCCCTCGAAATCCTGCACCTCGTCGAAGTTGCCGCTGAAATGCAGGAGGCCGTGCGCGCCGGCGCGACCCCGGAGGTCGATGGTGTTGCGGAGGCCTTCGCCGAAGCCGGTGAGATCCCAGACGCGGCCGTCGCCGCCGCCGTCGTTGTGGCAGCTCGCGCAGCTCAAGTACGCGTCGCGTGCGAGTCGCGGATCGCGAGCGTCGTAGAACAGCTGCTTGCCGCGGAGCTCGTCCTCCGGGAGCCGCTCGTTCGCGACGCTCTGGAGCGTGGCGAGCGTCGGCGCGCGGAACTCGCCGAAGCGGATCAAGGGCTCGAGGTCGACGACGCTCACGCTCCTGTCCATGAAGTTCTGGACGTAGAGCCGCATCCCGTCGCCCGAGACCACGAGGCTCTGCGGCGCGCGCCCGACGTCCACACGGAAGAACTCGCTGTGAGCCAGCGCGTCGACCACGGCCACTTGCCGGCTGGTCTCGAGGGTCACGAACAGGTAGGCGCCCGACGGGTGGAACGCGGCGGCGCTCGCGACCCCGGCGTCGTCGTGGTCGATGCGCGCGAGGTAGTCTTCGGCTCGCTCGACGAGGTCGAGCCGGGAGCTCACCGCCCGGACCGTGTTCTGGAAGTCGAGCCCGAGCCCGTCGCGAAGCGCCCCGCGCCTCAAGTTGTCCTGCTTCGAGGGCACCCACGCGCTCGTGCCGTCGGGAGCGATGGCCGCCGCGCCGAGGTAGTTCGGAAAGCCTCTTCCGCTCACGGAGCTGTCGGCGGAGTCGCCGTGACGAAGGACGATCGTGGAGAGCTCGTCGAGATCGCTCGCGCCCACGAGCAGGACTTCGCCGCCCACCGGGCTACCCGCCGAGGAGGTCGAAACGAGAGCCGTGTTCTCTCCGGGGAGCGCTCGGGTGATGAAGCGGGACACCAAGAGCTCCTTCGAGTCGGCCGTGATCGAGAGGTGGCGCGGGTTCGGGCCGAGCGCGAGCTCTTTCGTGCGCGCCCCGCTCTCGGGTGAGAGCTTCGCGACGCTCCCCGTACCCTCGAGGGTGACATACGCCCCCGAGCCGTCCGGCGCGAAGACGAGCCCGAAGGGGCGGCTCGCGCGGGGGAGCGCGATGCTCCGAAGCACCGCGAAGGTCGCGGGGTCGATGACGGAGATCGAGTCGGAGTCTCGGTTCGTGACCCAGATCCGCCCGCTCGGGGCCACCGCGAGCGTCCGCGGCGCGCTGCCGACCGCGATTTCGGCGAGCTTCTCGTAGCTCGCGCTGTCGAAGACGCTGACCGAGTCCTGATCGGGGTTGACGCTCCAGAGCCGCGGCGCGCCGGCGATCGGGGTCTCGAGCGCGAGGGCGCTCGAGGAGCGCGGAGCGCCCGCCGTGTGTGGCCCGCGGACGATCTGAACGAAGGTCTTGGTCTTCGTGCGACCGTCGGCGAGCCTGAGCTTCAGGCTGACGAGGTACGCGCCCACCTCTTCGAAGGTGTGCGAAGCAACTGGTGTGGCGGACCACGCGGTGGAGGGGGCGTCGTCTCCGAAATCCCAGGACCACTCCGCGCCGGGAACGGTGATCGCGACCTCGTAGTCGGCGGTCTCGCCCACCTCGATGGGCGGCGCCGCTATGGCCGGAAGCTCGGGGAACGGGGCGACCTCGACGAGGAACGTCGCCTGCTCGGAGAACGCCTCGTCCGAGGTGACCGGATCGATGAAGAGCGCGAGGTCGCGGTGGTGGACGGCGTAGGTCGGAAAGTTCTTGGAACGGAGGGTGATTCCGAGGCCGGCGAGCCCCTCCTCGGGGCAGAACGTCGCGTCGTTCTTGAAGACGGCGCTGCCGTCGTTCTGGCCGAGCTGCAGCCGGTAGTTCGCGTGCCGAAGCCACGAGCCGGGAGCGCTCAGAGACTCGAACGAGACGCAGCTCGAGTCAGCGAGCCCGTCGCGCGCCAAAAATTGCGATCGCGCTCGTTCTACCGCGGAGGCATCCGGAGCAAACGTCGAGAGGACGCCGAGGCCAGCCTCCGTCGCGACGACGTGGTCCGGATAGTCGAGGCTCGTCAAGGTCACGAGCTTGCCGCGCGGGACCTGCTTCGGGACGGGCGGCTCGCTGATGCTCGCGCCCAGGGCGACGATCACGCCGGGCGACGGCACTCCGCTCGAGTCGGTCGCGATGATTTGATAGTAGCCGGGAGGCGCAACGTTCGAGCTCGCCGGCAAGCTCGCGGTCAGGCGCGTGCCGCTCTGCGTGAACGCGAGCTCCTGGAAGCGTTGAGAGGTGTTGAACGAGTGGGTGACGGAGCTCGTGCCGATGAGCGAAAGCCGCGCGATGGGGAGCTCCTCCTCGAGCTCGAGCTCGACCTCCGCGCCGTGGGCGAAGCGGAGCGCGTTGATCGCCGTGAGGAGCGGGCGTGGGGCGAGCTCCACCTTGCCCTCGACTTCTCGGAATAGGTACGGCGGATAGTAGAGCTCGGCGTTCAGGTTGTTGACCGGCCCGGGCGCGCCTCCACCGGTCGAGAGTACGGCGCCGTTCGGCATCAAAATGGCCGCGGAGTGATACACCCGGACGTGCGCGGCAGCGGCAGCGGAGCTGAACGTCTGCGTTTCGGGATCCCAGAGCTCCGCGTCGTAGACCGCGTCTGCGCCGCCGTTGTTGCCAAAGCGTGTGCCGCCCGTCACGAGCACCTCGCCGTTCGCGAGCACCGTGGCGTTCGCCCACTGGCGCGCCTTCGCCATCGGCTGAACCTCGGTCACGACGGGGCTCGCGCCGTTGATGTCGATCACGGTCGCGAGCGCGCTTCCGGTCGTGGCGTGCCCGTCGTGGTAGCCGTTGCCTCCCACTTGCAGGATGCGTCCGGGCGCGAACATCACGGCGGTGCTCGTGGGGCCGATGTTCGGACGCGTGACCTCGCTCGCGCCCGTCTTGAAATTCCCGACCACGGCGAGCGAGCCGTCACCCGTCGGGTCGAGGTACCAGAGCTTCTCGGACGATATGCCGAAGACGCGGCCGTTCGGCGCGACCCAGGCGCGGGGGTACCAGTATCGATGGAAGTCCGGGCCGAACGCGTCGCGGCTGTATGCGCCGAACAGGCTGCGCCACCCGGTGCCGGCCTCGTAGATCTCGGGGGTCATGGAGACAGTCCCGGCGTTGATCGCTCCCACGGGATCCTGATAGGCGCGGAGCGCGGCGTAGGGCGCGGACCCTCCGAGCATGAGCGGGCGCCCGTCAGCCAAAGTGATCAGAGTGCCGTACCAGCGCTCATCGGCGAGCTTCGACGGCGAGGAGGCGGTCGTCGAGCTCGCGGGCAAGAACTCGGTGCTCTCGAAGGGGGCGTTGCCGCCGCTCACGAGCAGGCGGCCGTCCCCGAGGAACGCCGCGCTGCTGCAGAAGCTGTCCAGGCGTTGCGCTTGGTACGAGGTTTGGTGGCTCGCCGTCCCGACCCCGAGCGCGGGGTCCCAGACGTCGTAGTAGCGGCCATTCTGGGTCGCAGCGTCCGCGGTGGGTGTGCCGTACGTGAGCACGCGGCCGTTCGGGAGCAGCACCGAATGGAGGCCATTCAAGGGCCACGTCAAGGTAGTCGACCACATGCCGCGCAGCGCCGCGTCGGGCGGGATCACGAGGCCTTGAAGCAACGGATCCTTGGTTCGTGGCAGCGGCACTGCGAGCTCTCCGTCGAGCGCGGTCACGGGGGTGTCGAGCGCGACCACGGGCGCGTCGGGTGCGTTCTCGGCCGGGAGCGGGCCCCCTTGGCCGTCGTCCCGGGAGGCGCAGGCGACGCAGAGGAGGAGAGCCGCGAGAGGGGAGCGGAAAGAGACGATCATGGCTGTCGGCGAGTGCGGGAGAGTCGGTCTACTTGCTCTATTTCGCGCGCCAGGCGCGCTCGATCCAAAGGCAACCCGGCGTAGCGCTGGACCAGGCGGCCCGACGGGTCGAAGAGGTAAGCGCTCGTCGTGTGGCTCGCCGGCGTCGGCGCTGGCTCGCGCGCGTCGAACGCGCCCAGGCTGGTGACGAGCTTTTGGGTCTGCTCGGGAGCGGCCACGGCGAACGACCAGAACGCTCGATCGGCGCCGTGCTCTCGAGCGAAGCGCGCGAGAGCCTCCGGCGTGTCGTTCTCCGGGTCCACGGAGATCGAGAGAAACCTGATCTGCTCCCTGGTTGATTCCGGCAATGAACGCGAAAGCTCCGCCAGATCACGGGTCTGGCTCGGGCAAACCGTAGCGCAGCTCGTGAACATGAAATTGACGAGCAACGCCTTGCCGAGGAGCTCGTCGCGACGTAGCTCGTGCCCGCGTTGATCGTGGAGCACGACGCCGTCGAACGCCGAAAGCGCCCGCCCTTCCTCTCGGGCCGGCTCGGAGGACGACCGCTCGGAGCGACCGCAGGCAAGGAGGGCGAGCAGGTTGAGGGCGAAGAGAGACGCGTACCGCACGAGCGTGTGTCCGATCGCGCGAGACAACCACGACACGCGGCGCGCTGGAACCGATTTCAAGCGCTGAATCGAGCGCGCCCGCGCATGCAACGTCTGCCCGCGGGTGCGTGGCGCTTCGGCTTTCGCGTCCTCACCAGGTTGAACGAAGAAGGGCGGCGCTTCGTCCTCCGCGCGCAGCCTCCCGGCCCTTGCCGCTCACGGACGCAAGGCCTATGGTACCTAGTGCCATGGAAAAGCTGGGCGGGTCCGGGTACCTGCGCCTGAACGACGGACACCAGCTCCCCGCCATCGGATTCGGGACCTGGCCGCTTCAGAACGGGCAGGTCGAGTCGGTCGTCAAAGCGGGGGTCGAAGCTGGGTACAGGCTCTTGGACACGGCTTCACGCTACGGAAACGAGGAGGGCGTGGGCCGAGGCGTCCGTGAGTCGGGGATCCCGGTGGACCAGCTCTACGTCACCACCAAGCTGCGTGGGTTGGACCACGGCTACGACGAGGCGCTCCGGGCGTTCGACGCGAGCTCGAAGCGGCTCGGCCTCGAGCGGATAGCGCTTTACCTCATCCACTGGCCCCTCCCGGCCAAGAACCGCTACGTCGAGACGTGGCGCGCTTTCGTCCGCCTCCGAGAGGAGGGGCGGGTGCGCTCCATCGGCGTGTCGAACTTCGAGCCGCATCACATCGATCGCTTGATCGGCGAAACCGGGGTGACCCCGGCGGTCAATCAGGTGGAGCTGCACCCGGAGTTCTCTCAGCCTGCGCTCCGCCAGTATCACCTGGATCGAGGCATCGTGACCCAGGCTTGGAGGCCGCTCGGGAAGGGGGCGAGCCTGAAGAGCCCTGCGGTGGCGTCCGTCGCTGCCAGGCACGCGAAGAGCGCCGCTCAAATCATCTTGCGGTGGCATTTCGAGCTCGGGGTGCTCGCCATTCCGAAGTCGGAGCGGCCCGAGCGGCTGCGTGAAAACATTTCCATTTTCGACTTCGAGCTCGACGCCGGCGACCGCGAGCGGCTCGGCGCGCTCGACGTCGGACGCCGGCTAGGGGGACATCCGGACACTCACTCGGAAGAGTGAGAGCGGCTCGCCGGGGGCGGGCCAAAGAGGAGGACAATACGATGACGAAGCACAGCGTGGACGCCAAGGTGACGGTCAAGAAGGAGCACCTGCGACGCATCCGAGAGGCGCCGCTCATGACGCCGAGCGATCTCGACGGCGAGGCGACCAAGCAGGTCGCGGGCGCGATGAACGAGATCCTGGCCGACGTCTTCGCGCTCTACCTCAAGACGAAGAACTTCCACTGGCACCTGAGCGGTCCCCATTTCCGCGACTACCACCTGCTCCTCGACGAGCAGTCGGAGCAGCTCTTCGCCATGACCGATCCGATCGCCGAGCGCATCAGGAAGCTCGGCGCACAGACCTTGAAATCCATCGGGCAGATCTCGCGCCTGCAGCGCGTGCTCGACAACGACGCGGACTACGTGGAGCCGAACGACATGCTGGAGGAGCTCTGCGAGGACAACAAGTCGCTCGCGTCGAGCTTGCGCGCAGCGCACGCCATCTGCGACGACAAGAACGACAAGGCGACCGCGAGCTTGATCGAGGTCTGGCTGGACGAGACCGAGCGACGCACCTGGTACCTCTTCGAGACCAGCCGCCGGGCGGACTCCACGGGTCACTGAGCTCGCGAGGAGCTCGCGTTTGCCTCCGCCGAGCTCCCGGGTCACACACGGGGCATGAAGCCAGCTTTTCCGGTCGCCATCGTCGCGGCGGAGGCGCCGCCGCGCGAAAAGGGCTCGAACTACCCCGAAGCGTTCTTGCCGGTCGTCGCGGGCCGCCTCAAGCGGCCGCTCGGGGAGCGCTTCGGGCTCGAGAACTTCGGCGTCAACTTGACCCGGCTCGCGCCGGGAGCCGCTTCGGCGCTCCGCCACGCGCACTCACGTCAGGACGAGTTCGTCTACGTGCTCGAAGGCAGGCCCACGCTGCGCACCGACGCGGGCGAGACGGAGCTCGCTCCTGGCATGTGCGCCGGCTTTCGGGCGGGCAGCGGCGACGCTCACCAATTCGTCAATCGAAGCTCGGAGGACGTGGTGCTGCTCGAAATCGGAGATCGCACGCCCGGCGACTCGGCGACTTACCCCGACGACGACCTCAGCGCCGTCGCGGGTCCCGACGGCAAATGGCGCTTCGCTCGCAAGGACGGCACCCCTTACTGAAGGGGAATCAACGCGCGCGCGGGTTTCGGTTCAACTTGCGTTGCAGCGACCGGCGATGGATGCCGAGCAGCTTGGCGGCGAGCGTGACGTTGCCGTTCACCGAGTGAAGGACGCGCTGGATGTGCTCCCACTCGACCCGCTCGAGAGACGGGACCGTGAGCGGCGGCGGAGCCCGGCCGTCGCGCTGATCGAAGGCCGCGATCACGTCGCTCACGTCGGCGGGCTTGGTCAGGTAGTGCCGCGCTCCGGCTCGCATGGCCTCGATGGCGGTCGCGATACTGCCGAAGCCCGTAAGCACCACTATCTTCGTCGCCGGATCCACGGCGAGTAGGGCTCGCACCAAGCTGAGCCCGTCGTCGCCGGGCATCTTGAGATCCACGACCGCGTGCTCGGGGCTCTCTTCGGCTGCGAGCGCCAGTGCTTCGGCGCCGTTCTCGGCGTGACGCACGTCCCAGCCTCGGCGCTCGAAGGCGCGGACCAGCGTGAGCCGGAAGCTCTCGTCGTCGTCGACGAGGAGCACCGAGCGCAGGATGCCGTCGTCGCTCATGCTCGGGGCTCCGCGGGCAGCGCTCGCGACGGCAGCGTGAGGATGGCGAGCGTCCCTCCGTCCGGCGGACAGCGATATTCGAGCGCACCGCCGACCTGTCCCGCGAACGAGCGCACGAGGTAGGCTCCGAGCCCCATTCCACGCCCCGGCGGCTTGGTGGTGAAGAAGGGTTCACCGACGCGCTTCAGGACCTCCTCGGGCATGCCGGAGCCGAAATCTCGCACTTCGAAGCAAATCGAACCTTCGCGCGCCAGCATCGCGACCGAGACGCGCCCTCGCGCGCCTCCGTCGGCGTAAGCCTCCACGCCGTTCTTGATCAGGTTGGCGAGCGCCAACACCAGGCTCCTCCGTGGTGACGTAAACGCGCGATCTGGCGTATCCATCGAGAAGTCGACGCGCTCGTTGTCCCGCGGCGCGAGCTCCGCGTCGAGTAAGGCTCGAAGCTCCGAGAAGGTGGTGTTCTCGGGGGCCTGTCCGATGTGCTCCCCCGCGTCCGCGGCGAGCCGGTCCAGGATCTCTCGGCACCGCGCCACCTCCCGGCGCACGTGGCGTGCCTCCGCGACGAGGCCCGGATCACCCCCGCTCGACTCGAGCGCTCCTGCGAGCTCGGTCGCGGACACCGCAATGCTCGAGAGCGGCGTCGCGAGCTCGTGCGCCGCTCCCGCTGCCAGAGTAGTGAGGCTCGCCAGGCGCTCCATGCTCGCGGCGAAGCGTGAAAGCTCGGCGAGCTCGCGCTCGCGCTTGCGCAGCGCGGCCACGGCGACGGAGACGAAGTACGCGACGAAGCAGGCCGACAGGACGTAAGCGGCCCACATGCCCTGCAGGTGCAGGGGCGAGGCCACGTGCAGCGCATGGGGTCCGAGCCACGCGGTAGGGATCAAGAACAGCGCCGCGAAGCTCAGCGAGGTGACCAGCACGAGCAGCGCCGCCCAGAGCGGGCCGAGGAGCAGCGCCGCGACCGCCACGTGCACCACGAAGAACGCGCTGAAGGGGTTCGCCGGACCGCCCGATCCGAACAGCAGCGCCGTGTGAATCGCCACGTCGAGCAGGAGCGCGGCGGCGAGCTTGCCCGTGCTCGCGCGCTCGGGGGTCAGCCAGCTCGCGAGCACCGAGTTCGAGATCGCGGTCACGGCGACGACGACCAGGAGCAGCGGCATCGCGAGCGGGATGTGGAGGAGCGCCTGCGCCACCACGAGCGCTCCGAGCTGCACGACGAGCAGGCCCCAGCGCAAGCGCCACATCGACGCGAGGCCGATCAAAGGCTCGGGGGCTACCGCGGGCAGAGTGAGGGGAGGGCTCAAGGCGCTTCGGTCGCACCTTAGCTCGACGGTGAGCGCTCGCACGCCGAGGAGACTAGGCGCGGCGGAGGGAGCCCTGGTGCGGCGACTTGTCGCGCTTTCGAGGCGTGCTCGGACGCGCCGAAGGTGACCGCCGACGAGAGGCCGACCGCCAGGCGAGTCAACCGAGCTCCTCAGGAGATCAGCCCGCCGACTCGTCCGTCCGGATCGCCCGCGTCGAGCGAGCCCCGGACGCGGCCGAGCTCGGCGAGCGCGCGGCCGAGCGTCCCGTACAGGGACTGAGACGCGCGGTGATCGAGGCGCAGGGTGACCGCACCGAAATGAAGCGAGAGCGTGTTGCAGCCCGCGCAGTGCTCGATACGAACGACCGAGCCTTCGGCGAGCGGTTCTGGGCAGCAGGTATTGCGGATCATGAGCGGGGCCTTTCTCGACCTTTCTGGACCTGGCGCCGCCCGGCGGGAGGACGCGCCTTCCGACGTGTCCTAGGTTTCCCTGTCATCGCGTACCTCCCGCCAGGCGATCACCACCACTCGGCGACAACGCGCACATTTCACCTCCACCCCCGCGCGCGTGAGGCGCGCCAAGAGTCTGCCGCAGTGGCAACGCTCCTCGACTACTTCGGGTGAACCAGCAAGCTCGAAGGGAGGAGTATTGGGCTGGGACATGACTCTACGAGGCTTCGCGTGGGCGCTGTCGCTGAGCTCGAGGCTCATCGGCCTTTTGGCTTCGACTCGAGAGCATCGCTATCACGGCCAAATGAAAATGAAAATCAAAATCAGTTTCATCGGATGGACGCAGCCAAGCCGACGAATCTACCGGTAAATTCGTCGGCAGTGCTTGCGAGAAGGGACCCTTACGGGGCGGGCGCTTCGATCTCGAGCGCGTAGTCGAACGCGTCGGGCTCGTCCTCGCGCTCGGTCGTCACGCGCACGAAATAGGTGCCGGCGGAGAGGCCAGAAGCGAAGGACTCGGTGCCCTCGAGCACGGGGCACTCACCGGAGCTGCTCCGGATGGTCCCGAGAGGGGTGAGCCCGTCCGTGTCGACGAGCTGGAGCTTCAAATCGACGCCGCAGTCGTCGCCGCCCGTGCTTTCGAGCAGCGCTCGCACGCTGCCGCCTTCTTCGACGACGACCGCGTACGAATCGAAATCGCATTTCGATCCGAGCTGCCCCGTCACCGTGAGCGCGGCGCCATCCAGGAGCAGCACGTTCGCGTTCGCGGTGGGCTCGTCGTTGGGCTCGACCTCTTTGGCGTTGCCCTTCGAGAGCTCCTGGCGGCACACCTCGTCGCAGCCGTCACCGGAGTCGAGGTTGCCGTCGTCGCAGGTCTCGCTGTGCTCCTTGACGTCGTTGCCGCAGTCGGGCTGCACCGCCAACACCTGCAGCGGCTCGCCGCCGCTCGTCATACTGTCGACGCCCACGAAGTAGGTGCCGCTGCGCGGCGGGAAAAACGAAAAGTGTTCGTCCTGACCCGCGACGCACTCGTTGAGGCCCCAGCCGCGCTGACAAACCGAGTCCTGGCAGCCGGAGTCGAGCACGTAGACAGCGGGGTCGGCCTCGGTTCCGGGCGTCACCTTCACGTGGAAGTGCCACTTCTTCCCGGCTTCCATCTCGACCTTGAAGAAGCCGTCGTTGCCCTGAGCGTTGCCGACGCACGAGAGCTGGTAGCGATCGTTTTTGAGCTTGCTGGTGTCGATCTGACGAAACTCGTTCAACGAGTCGAAGCTCGGGATGTCCTTGCCGACGCAGTCCTCACCGAGCTTCTCTCCCTGGCTCCCCGCGTCCATCTCGGAGTCGCTCGGGATCAGGCTCTCGTCGAAGACGTTGCAGGCGAGGAACGCGAAGGCGAGGAGCGACAGCAGCGGGCGTGGATGCTTGAGCATGGATCAGCGGAGTCCGTACGGGTTCTCTTCGACGACCGGGCTCTTCGAGCCGGGCGTCTTCGGATCGCTCTTCTTGGGTTGAGGAGCGGCGGTCTTGGCGGGGCGCCCGGTGACCTTCGCGGGGGGCGGCGCGGCCTTTTTCGGGGCCGGCTCCGAGGCGCTGGGAGCAGCGCTCGGCTCGGGCGTGACCGCGACGGTGGGCGCCGGGTCGGCGGGAGCGACGACGAGGTCGGCAGCGCTCGTGGCGGGGGACGCGGGTGCCTTTTCGGTCGGCGAGGTGGGCGGAGCGAGCGGGGGTTCCGCGTTCGCGTGTGCCTGGTGGTGGTCGTAGTACCAGTAGCCGCCGCCCGCGCCGGCCAAGAGCACCGCCAGGACCAAGAACCAGCCGGAGCGGCTGCCGCCGTGCGCCGGCACTTCGGCGCTCGAGCTGCCCATGGTGGTGCGCGCGGTGGGCGGAGGCGGGGTGACGAGCCCGGGTGCAGCCGGCGTGTGCACGCCTTCGAGGCTCGCGCCACGCGGCGGCGGTGTCGGGGCGAGCGCCGTCACCGCTATGGGTGAGGTCGTCGGGGAGAGCTTGGTCGTCGAGGGCGTCGGCGTCCGCGGCAGCGGGCTCAACACCACGCCGGGCGGGAGCGCGTCCGAGAGCTGAGGGAGCTCGTAGATGTCGCGAGGTCCCATGGGGAGCGAGTTCGGGCCGATCGCGGCGGCGTGACCTCGGATGGAGAGGCGCCGCTGCTCGATCTCGTGCGCGAAGTGCTGGCGCAGCGTGTCGGCGACCTCGTGCGAGTCGGCGAGCGTGCCGCTCGAGACGGCGGCGCGCTCGAGCTCTGCGGCCATCTGACGCGCCGTCGCGTAGCGGCGGTTCGGATCGCGCTCGAGCGCACGCATGCACACCGCTTCGAGAGCGGGAGGCACGTCGGGAGCCCGCGTGCGCGGCGGTTCGATGGGGGAGTCGATGACCTTGAGGACCGTGGCGGCTTCGGTGTCGCCCACGAAGAGCCGCTGCCCCGCCAGCATTTCCCAGAGAATGACGCCGATGGCCCAGAGGTCGGCGCGGCGATCGACGTTGGCCGCGCGCGCTTGCTCGGGGGCCATGTACGCGGGCTTGCCCTTGATCGTGCCGGGCCTCGAGGAGCTGATGCGGGACGCCGCGAGCGCGATCCCGAAATCGGTGAGGCGGCCGATGCCGTCGAGCCCGATCAGGATGTTCTGCGGCGAGACGTCGCGGTGTACCAGGTTGAGCGGCGACTCGTCGTCACCCTTCAGAGTGTGGGCAGCTTCGAGCCCCGACATGGCGTCGAGCAGGATGCGGTTCACGACCCGGATGCGATCGTGCCGGCCGATGGCCGGGTTCTCGAGCACGTTCAACAGCTGGAAGCCGTCGACGTAGTCCATGACGACGAAGTAGCAGTCGTCGACGGTGCAGATATCGACGGTCGCCACCACGTTCGGGTGGTGGATGCGCGCCGCGAGCTGGGCCTCGTCGAGCAGCATGCCGACGAACTGCTGATCGCGCACCAGGTGCGGGTGCATCACCTTGATGGCGAACAGGCGCCGGAAGCCGCCCACGCCCACGCTGCGCGCGAGGCACACGATCCCCATCCCGCCGGCGGCGATTTCGGCGATGAGTTCGTACCGGCCGAGGCGGCGGCGCGGTGCGGTCTCGTTCATGGGAAGCGCCCGCCGTACGAAAAGGCCACGCTGTCCTTCGACACTTGCGCCGAGGCCCCCTCGCCGCCCCAGTCGGTGGCGAACGCGCCGATCAGGATGGTGGAAATCCCGAGCACGCCGGTGGTCGCGGCGAGGACGTTGGTCCGAAGCTCGAGCTTCGTGCCGTCGTCGTAGGCGTCTTGAGTGGGGTTTTTCTCGTAAGCGTCTCGCTTTTCGAGCGTGTCGAGCCCCGACCAGGCGAGCAGCGCTCCGCTCACCACGGTGAGGCCCGTGCCGGTCCAGAAGACCGCCGGCGAGAGTCCGGAACTGGAAGCTTTCGGCGGCGTGTCGAGCGGAGCGAAGGTCAGCGACCTTTGCGACTCCGGGGCTCTCGGAGTGGAAGTTTGCGGCGATGCCGGAGCCGTTGGAGGCGCTTCGGCGCGGGGAGGCGGAGGCGGCGGGGCTTCGAACGTGACTTCGATGAGGCTCCCGGGGGTCCCTTCCACGGCGCGCGATACGCCAGGTCGACCGGACCAGCGGCCTTCGATCGTGTGAGCTCCCGCGGCGACGAAGAACTCGCGAGTTTGCACCGGAGTTGTCGCCACGAGACCGCCGTCCACGATGAGCCGGCACGCTTCGTTGCAGGTCACCTTCACCTTCGCGAGTTTCGGAGCCAGGCGGGTGAGGGTGCTTTCGGCAAGCTCTTTGGTTTCGCGATCATCCGGGTATCGGTCGAGCGCTCTGAGCGCGAGCGTCGCCGCGCGAGCGTCCTGGCCAGCGGTTTCCCGGTTCCGGATCGCGCTCCGCAACGCCGCAGGGCTCGGGGCCGATTGGTCAGCTAGCTCGAAAAACTCTGCCGCACGCGAATAGTCTCCGCGAAGCTGAGCCCGCTGCGCCTCGCTGAAGGCGGCCGACGCCGCCGCCACGTCCTCTTCGGCGAACGCAGAGAGGGGCGCGAGGGTGACGAGCGCGGCAAGGAGTAGGACGTTGGGACGCAAGATGGGGCAAAGTATAACCGGAACCCGCCGCGCTGAAGAGAACCGTGCAGAGGCATTTCCCTAACCGGCGTAGTCATTGATTCTCGGTTTGCTCGGAGGATTCGGCCAGCTGACGCCGTCGTGCCGGGCCGCATCATCCGGTTCGTTGGCCGAATTAGGGCAGATTGCCGCCGCTGGGGTGTTATCCTGCCCTTCCCCGCGGCCGTTTCCATGCGTTCTGTGCCTAGGCTCTTCCTTCCCCTTTCGTGCGCGATCTCCCTTTTGCTCGGGGGGTGCAAGCTCGCCGAAAACTACCTGGACCCTGACGGGCCTCGCTACACGGGCAGCTATTCGGCCGACCCCGAGGCCGCATCTCGGCTTCCGGAGCTCAAGGTCGTCACCTTCAACATCAAGTTCGGCGAAAAGTACGAGAAGGCGGGTGAGGAGCTCGCGACCAGGCCGGAGCTCGAGGGAGCCGATCTCGTGCTGCTCCAGGAAATGGACGAGCGCAGCACCGAGGCGGTCGCGAAGCGTCTCTCGTTGAACTACGTCTACTACCCGGGATCGGTGCACACGAACGGTCGCGACTTCGGCCCCGCGGTGCTCACCCGCTGGCCGATCGTCGAAGACCAAAAGCTCATCTTGCCGCACCGAAACCCGACGGACGGCCGCATCCGCATCGCGGTGCGCGCGACCATCGAGACCCCGCTCGGCAGATTTCGGGCTTACAGCGTGCACACCGAGATCCCCTGGCTCGGCCCCCGCGCGCGTCTCGAGCAGGCGCGAGCGATCCTCGACGACGCGAAGTCCAGCGACGACCCGGTCGTGCTCGGCGGCGACTTCAACACCTCGGACCCCGACGCGATGGACGAGACGGTGCGCGTCTACACTTCGGCGGGTTACTCGTGGGTGTCGCGCGGCGTGGGCGCTACGGCCGGCGCGTTCACGCTCGATCACTTGTTCAGTCGTCGGTTCAAGACGGTCGACGCAGGCACGGTGTCGAGTGAGGCGAGCGATCATCGACCCCAGTGGGCGCGCATCGAGCTCGGCGATCGCCGAGAGCCCTGAATGCGGCAGCCTGCCACGGGGCGGGGACAATTCACCTTCCGTCGACGAAGTGATCCCGCGGACGCAGATTGCGAGCGCGTGAGACTCTCTCTCTCGGGACTGCTCGGTGCGACCCAGCTTCTCGGCTGCGCGAGCTACGGCTCGCACCTCGCCGCTACGCCCGTGCCCCAGGGGACGAGTGAGCTCTCGCTCAACGCAGACGGCATGATCATCGATCGCGGGCTCGGGCCGCAGCTCTTGCCGAACCCCGAGGCGGCGTTGCGCTACGGGCTTTTGCGCGAGCTCGACGTCGGGGGCAGGCTGAACGCCGGCAGCCTCGAGCTCGACGGGCGACTCCGCCTCGTCCACACCAAAGCTTTCGCGCTCTCGGTGGTGCCGGGGGTGGGCGGCGGGTTCGTCCCGGTCACGAACGCCGACACGGGGCTCTGCAACGCGAACCTCCTCGCCTCGGTGCTCGGCGGATTCAACCTCGGGGGTAGGGACGAGCTCACGCTCGGGCCGCGCATCATTTCGACCTACGCGTTCCCGCTCACGCTCTTCCAGGGCGACGCGACGGGCGCGAGGTTCGTCCACTCGGTCGGCGGGGTGCTCGGGGCCCGCTTCGCCGTCGGGAAGCGCTTCGCTCTCTCGCCGGAGCTCAACGTCTTCATGCCTTACGACACCGAGCGGCACGAGTGGTACCTGCCCGCGGTCCAGGGCGGGCTCGGCTTCCAATTCGGGTCACGCCCGGCCGTCTCAAGGGACGCGGAGCGAGACCATCAGGAGTGAGCCGCGCTCGGCCGCTTCTAGCGGCGACCCGCTCGAGAACGGCTTCAGAGAGAGCGAGTAGAGGCTCGTGGGGGGAGCGGAGGGCTGACGCTGCCACCGCCCCCATTGCACGATCGTGATACCGGCCAAGCTCCCGACCGACGCTGCGCCGATGCCGCCCCAGATGAGCACGCTGGCCTCACGCTGACAGTCGACGTCCGAGCGCGTGCAGTCGATGTTCAGGCCGAGCAACGTGGTCGTGGTGCCCACGATGACGGAGCCGCCGACGAGCCACCAGCCCCACGTCGTGCCGTCGTTCGCGGTTTGGGCCGAGCTCTCGCGGGGAGCAAGCATGAGCGCTCCGGTGAGAGAGAGCGTGAACAGCGCTTTCAGAAGGCGTAGTCGGTGCATGGTGGGTGGAGGCTCAGTAGTGAGCGATGAGATACGCCGAGAGCTCGACCTGATAGCCCGACACGTCGGTCTCCTCGGCGTAGAGGCCGCGCCAGTTGACGATCCCGGGCGCGAACCCGGCGCCCAGGCCGCGGAACATGCCGACCTCGACCCAGGCCCGCGAAGAGCCGATGATCTCGTTGCCGGAGTCGCCGTCGACCACGCGCGTCAGGTACTGGCGCGTGCGGAAGCCGAGCTCGAGGCGGTTGAAGTCGAGCGCGATGTTGGTCCAAGCCGAGAGCCCGGTCGCGAAATTGTACGTGCGAAGCTCGTCCTCTCGCAGCACCGAGCGCGCCCCGAGCACCGGTACCACGTCGAAGCCGGTCCCGATGCGGAGCCGCCTTCGCGGTCCGAAGCGAAAGACCAGGTAGTTTGCGGGGCCGAAGCCGACGCTGCCGTAGGTCGCGATGTTGGCGCCCTGGTAGTCGTACGTGATGTCGAAGCCGAAGACGTTGTTGTCGCGCCGGCTCCCGCGATCGTCGGTGATGTCGACGCTGAACCCGTAGAGCACCGCCTCCGCGTACACCTTCACGCCGCTCACCACGCTGTCGAGCAGGTTGAGCGAGCCGTAGGCTTCGAAGTAGTCGAAGGGGCCGAGCGTGTCGCGCGTGCTCGTGGGCAAGAGGTCGCCGTACTCCGCGGAGGCGGCGAGCAAGAGCGAGGGATCGTACGCGCGGCCGAGGTCGTGATCCTCGACCCAGACGCGGTCGATGCCGAGATCGAACTCGAGGTCGAGCGGTCGCAAAATGGGTGGCGGACCCGAGCGCCAGGACTCGCCGGTGTAGAAGCGGTTGAAACCCCGCATCGGGTTGAGGGCGAACGCGCCGAGCTCGCGAAAGAGCCGGTTCTTCCCGGACTCGCTGTCGTCGAGCAGCTGGGTCGAGAGCCGGAAGGAGATTTCCCCGAGGATGATGCCGCCGAGCGCGGTCGCCGCGAGGTCGTTGGCGGAAGGGGGCTCCCGCTCCGCGAACAGCTCCCAGACCAGGCTCCCGCCGACGGCGTACGGAACCGACTCCCAAAAATCGAGCCCCGCGCCGCGCGCGGCGTTGAAGAACAGACCACCGTGGTAGGGGTGGCCGAGAAAGTTCGTCTGGAGCTCGTCCTGGTCGAAGGTGAAGCCGTGCTCGATGTTGTTCTCGAGCGAGCGCCGGTCGACCGGTGGCCAGTCCGAGCCGCGGAGCCAGCTGAACTGCCAGATGGTCCAGTTCGCGAAGCCGACGTTGGCGACGGCGCGGAAGTAGTCGAGCGTCACGCGGTCCGGGTTGCCGTGATCGTAGTCCACCGGAGCCGGGGGTAGCGGCTTCGTCACGAGCTCCCTGCGCGGTCCCGGGAGCGGCGCCGAAGGCTCGTCCTCGGCCGCCGCCACGGGCGCGAAGAGCGATGCGGCGAGCGTGGTGCCGGCGATCAGCCGTGTGCGCGCCATTCTGCACGTTTCACCCCCTCGAGCGAGAGAGAGTGATGAAGGTGACGCTCGGCCGAGCGTCGCGCAAGCGAGCCTCTGCGAGCAATACTGCGGAAATCACCGCGCGCGCCGCGCGAGCGTCGAATTGCTCGGCAGAGATCCGCCCGCGGCGCGCGCTTCGCGGAGGTTTCCGCGGCGCGCGGCTCCGGGCCATCAAGAGGCGGTCGGGGACGAGCGCCGCTCTTCGAGCCGCTCGAGCTCGCTCTGCGCCGCGGCGACCTGCACGTCGGCGCGCAGGGACTCGTTGTCCCAGCCCGCGTCGGTCGCGCGCTGCAGTCGCTCGCCGTCCACGACGAGGAGCCTCTCGGCCTCCTCGCGCATGCGGCGCGCCGCAGCGAAGTAGACGCTCTCTCCCTGGCCCCAGAGCTTCTCGAGCTCGTCGAGCTCGCGCTGTTCGTGCCGCCGCCAGCGTTCGGCGAGCCGGTGCGCGGTGTGGGCGCGGAAGCCCAGGCGCTTGAGCGCGTCGACGCCCATGTCGTACGAGCTTCCGAAGAGCTCGCGGAAGGCGCAATCGATGCCCATGCGCCGGAGCTCGAAGTAGTGCATGCGGTCGCGCGCGCGCGCCAGGATCTGGAGCTTCGGAAACTGCTTCTGGACCGTCTCGGCGATCTGGGTGGCCTGGTCCTTGTCGTCGACGGCGAGGATGAAGAGCTTGGCGCGCTCACAGCCGGCGGCGTGCAGCAGCTCCGGCCGCGAAGCGTCGCCGTAGTAGCACTTGATGCCGAGCTTACGCAGCACGTCCACCATCTCCGGGTCGAGATCGAGGATCGTCACCGGGACGCCGTTCGAGCGCAAAATGCGCCCCACGATCTGGCCGAACCGGCCGTAGCCGGCGATCACCACCGGGTTCTCTTCGTGCTCGATGGTGTCCTGCTCGGGCGCGTCGTTCGAGGTGAGGCGCGGCAGGACGAGCCGCTCGAGCATCAGAAAGGCGAGCGGAGTGAGCGCCATGGTGAGCGCCACCACCGCGACGAGCGGGGTCGCGATGTCAGCGCCGAAGACGCGCGCCTGGGTGCCGAACGAGACCAAGACGAACGCGAACTCGCCGATCTGGGCGAGCGCGAAGGCGAACAGCCAGCGCGCCGTGCGATCGAGTCCGAAGAGCCGCGCGACGCCGTAGAGGACACCGAGCTTCAGCGCCATCGAGGCGAACACGAGACCTGCGACGAGGCCGGGGTGCCGACCGATGTACTCGAAATCGATCTGCGCGCCGACCGAGATGAAGAACACGCCGAGTAACAGGCCCTTGAACGGCTCGATGTCGCACTCGAGCTCGTGCCGGTATTCGCTCTCGGCGAGCACCACGCCCGCGAGGAACGTCCCGAGGGCGGGCGACAAGCCGACCGCTTGCATCAGGAGCGTGATCGCGATCACGAGCAGGAGCGCCGCGGCCGTGAAGATCTCGCGCAGCCGCGTCTCGGCGAGCCAGCGGAAGGCGGGGCGCACCAGGTAGCGCCCGGCGCCGACCACGAGCGCGACGGCGCCGAGGATGAGCAGGGCGGAGACCCAGCCGGGGCGGCTCGGCGCGTCCGTGGCGACCGGGTTCGCCGCGAGGAGCGGGAAAACGGCCAGGATCGGGATGACCGCGATGTCCTGGAAGAGGAGCACCGAGAACGATGCCTGCCCGCCCGGCGTGCGGAGCAGCGACCTCTCGCTCAAGCTGGAGAGCACGATCGCCGTCGACGACATGGCGACGATCATCCCGACCGCGAGCGCGGGCTTCCAATGGAGGCCGAGCGCGAACGCCGCGACGGTGAACACGACGATGGTGCCGAGCACCTGCAGGCCGCCCAGGCCGAGGATCGGGCGGCGCAAATCCCAGAGCAGGCTCGGCCTGAGCTCGAGCCCGACCAAGAACAGCATCATCACCACGCCGAACTCGGCAAAGTGCATGATCTCGTCGCCCTCGGGGACGAGCTTCAAGCGGCCGATCACCACGCCGGCGAGCAGGTACCCGAGCACCGAGCCGAGACCGACGCGCTTGGCGATCGGCACGAACACGACGGCGGCGACGAGGAAGACGAAGGCCAGCCAGAGCGCGCCGTGCATCAGGACACCCGCTCCATTCCGGCGCCGGCGACGAGCTCGTTCAGCGTCGCAGCGCGCTCGGCCTGCTCGAGATCCAGCCGATCGTCGCGCAGCCGTTCGAGCAGCGCCCGGTAGGCGGCCCCGTGCGGCGCGACGTCACCGTCCGTGGAGAGACGCAGCGCGGCGTGCACGACGAACGGCGCGAGGTAGCGCATGCCGCAGAGGTTCGCTGTCTGGTCGTAGGGCGAGAGCAGCTCGCGGATCGTGAAGCGGTTATAACCCTCCGGGCGGTAGGCGCTCGCGGGGCCGCCGGTGGTGACGGCGTTGAAGGTGACCTTGCCGACGAGCTCGCGCCCCTCGCTGCCGTAGGCCCAGTTGTGCTCGAGCACGAGATCTTGCCACTCTTTCACGATGGCCGGCGCGGAGTACCAGTAGAACGGGTGCTGGAACACGTAGACGTCGTGTTCGAGCAGGAGCCTCTGCTCGTGCTCGACGTCGATGTTCAAGGTCGGGTAGCGCTCGTAGAGGTCGTGAACGGTGACGCCCGGCAGGTCCTGCACGGCCTCCAGCAGTCGCCGATTGACGCGCGAGCGTTCGAGCACGGGGTGGGCGAACAGAACCAGGATCTTGTTCGGCATGCTACTGTGCCGCGAGCAGAGCCGAGCCTTCGGTAAGCTCCTCTTCCAGCAGATCCGCCCACGCGTGCAGGTACTTCACCACGTTGGCTCGCTCGTGATGCGCAAAGTACTCCGTATTCGTTCCGAGGCGGCGGCGGACGACGGAGTCTCCCAGCCGCTCCAGGTTGCGCACGTCGTCCGGCGTGAGGCCGAGCTCGTAGAGACGATCGAGAACCGCGTCGAGCGGCGTCCCCGTCACGTTGCAGGCGCCGACGTTCTCCGGCTCCCAGGCGCCTTCGTCGAGCGGAAGGCGAGAGCCGTAGTCGGGGCGCGGGTGAGGCCGTGGAACGTTCCAGCCCGAGGTGGGGTGAGCGGCGGCCTGTTCGCCCCAATCCCCCTCGCGCTCGAGCGCGCCTTCTTCTATCTCGCGGGCGCCGAGTCCCGTGACCGTCTGGGCGAGATGGCCGCAGTTGCAGTGGGCGAAGCTCGACCATCGATAAATCGCCTTCGCGCTCTCGAGGCGCCGAGCGGTGGTCCTGAGTGCTTGAACGAGCGCGACGCTGGGGCGAGCCATCGCTTTGCAGATTGCCACCCGCCCCGGGGGAGTCAAAGGTCCCCTCGAAGGCGCCGACGAGAGCCCCTAGAGCGACGAACGGTTCGAGCCGGTGCGCTCGCCGCGAAGCGCGTGCCGCCCCGATGAAGAAGGCACTAGAGAACACCGAGCGGTTGCAACCGATCGGTGTTCTAGTTGTAGACCGCGATCTCGCCGAGGCTCCACTTCTGTCCGGGTCTGCCGCTCGCGAGCTCGAGCTTGATGTAGCGCGCGACCTGCGCGCTGCCGAGCCAGAGCCAGGTGCGCGTCTGACCACCCGCGACGGCGGTTACCACCGGTTCGTCCGGGAACGTGCCGTCGTTCGACACGTACACGTTGACGCTGGCGGCCATCTCTGCCTGGTACGCAGAGGCTAGCCAGAGCTCGACCGCGAAGAAGATCTCGGTTCGCCCGAGGTCCAGCACGCCCGCCATGCCCGGCGCCTGGTCTGCCACCGACGTCCAGCGGGAGCTTTCGACGCTGTCGATCGCGAGCGCGGGATCCGAGCCGTCGGGCTCCGGGATGAACACCCAGTCCGATTTGTCCTTGAACTCCTGGTAAGACGGGTTCTGAGGTACGCACAGCGTGTTCTGACAGAGGTGATCCTCGCCGCAGTCGAGCTCGTCCATGCAGTGCTGACCGACGTCGCAAGGCGGGCAACCGCTGCCGCAGTCGATGTCCGACTCGTCGCCGTTCTTGACGTCGTCGCTGCAGCTCGCCTCGGTGCACTCGCCGTCGTCGCAGATCCGGCTCGTGCAATCAGCGCCCGTCTTGCAGCCGAAGCCCGGCTTGCACGGCGCGCACTCGTTGCCCCCGCAGTCGACGTCGGTTTCGTTCCCGTTCTCGGTCTTGTCCGTGCAGGCCGCGCTCACGCAGATGTCGTTCTGGCAACGCGAGCTTTCGCAATCGTCCGCGGAGCGGCAAGACTCACCGTTCGGACAGCCCTCGCAGTCGCCGCCGCAGTCTTCGGACGACTCGTCGCCGTTCAGGAGCTCGTCGCTGCAGGTAGGCGGCTGGCAGATGAGCTCACAGTGGAGCGACGCGCAATCGAGGTCTTCGCGACACGGTTCGTGGTCGGCGCAACGCTCGGGGCAGGCGCCGCCGCAGTCCACGGCGGCTTCGGAGCCGTTCTTCTTGCCGTCGTCACACGTCGGACACGCAGCGCGGCAGCTGCCCCCGCAGTCGACGCCTTCCTCGTCTTCGTCCAGGCGGCCGTTGCTGCAGGGACTACAGGCTTCCGGACACTCGCCCCCGCAGTCGACCCCCTCTTCTTCGCCGTTCCGTAGCCCATCGACGCAGGTCTCCTCGACGACGTTCGGGTCGGGGAACTCGTACGCGGGAAAGGAACAAGCAAAGAAACAGAGCGCAGCGATCGAGCCGCTGGCCAACCGGAGCACCATTCGGCTCGGATCCTAGCCGAAGCGGTGCAGCGTGGCGAGCCGTCGGGGGCCGTCTCAAGCCTCTCGTTCGAGGGCGTCTCGCTTCGAAGTCGAACGAAAGGCGAGGACCCCCGCGACCAGGATCAGGACCGCCATCCACTGCCCGTAGTTCGGACCGCGATAACCGTCTCGAAAGCCGTCGACCACGGCTCGGGCCGAGCAGTAGACTAGCGTCGCCGCGAAGAAGATTTGGCCCGGAGCGGTGCGGCGACGCTGGAGGGCGCTGCGGAGCAGGAGCGCTGCCGGGAGCACGATCAGGACTTCATAAAGTTGGCTCGGGTGGACCGCGAGCGTGTGATGGTCGCTCGGCAGTACCAGCCCGCGGGCCACTTGATGGCGGAAGATCTGGCTGCCGGCCGGGAAACGGAGCGCCCAGGGCAGGCTCGAGACAGACCCACCGTCACAACCCGCTGCGAAGCAACCTACGCGCCCTACGCCCAAGAGCATCAGGAGCGCGGGGGCGAGTCGATCGAGGGCCGAAGGCACGCTCGCGCCGGCGCGGCGCACGAAGACCATGAACGCGCCGCCCAGACCGACCAGCGCTCCGAACGCGGAGACTCCGGTGAAGTCGTCTGGTCCGCCGAAGGCGACGAAGTCGAGGAGGCGAAAGAGCGCGCCGAGCGCGAGCGCCCCGACGAGGCCGAAGGGGAGCGCCAGCGCGAACGCGCGGCGGAGCTCGGGTGAGTCGCGAGTGTCACGCAGGAAGCAGAGACAACACAGGAACGTCGCGAAGAGCTGTAGCGAGAGCCAGGCGCCGGGGAAGGGTAGCTTCCG
>JAEZYO010000791.1 GCA_023419055.1 Pseudomonadota bacterium
GAACCAAGGTGAGATACGTGACGAAGGACACCGGCAGGAGCGCACACGCGGCGCCCAGAGCGAGAAAGAAGCGGCCCGCGCGCCGGTAACGCCGGCCGAGCAAGCGTGCGGCGCCGATGACCGCCAACACGAGCACCACCCGCTGGTACACGGTCTCGACCGTGCCCAGCGTCAGCTTGGAGCCATAGTCGAAAGCGGCAGGGTTCGAGGCGTGCAGGTAGTAGCCGGCGGCTCCCGCGTACTCGAACGTGCGCATCAACTTCAGAGGGACCAGGCTCAGCCAGATCGCGGGTCGCTCCGCGATGCGGCGCATCCCGGCGCGGCCGAAGCAACGATCCTTGTCGGCCTCGCCGAAGACTTCGCGGCATTCGCTCGGCACCCCGATCTCGTCGATGGGAATGAAATGCCCCTCGCCCTCCGGAGCGCTGCCGATGAAGAGGTTCCAGCCGCCGTTCGCGCTCACGAACACGCAGGACTCGAGCCGAGAGCAGTTACGTAAGGTCCAGGGTAAGCAGGTGGCGACGGCGAGCGCGCTGACGAGCGCGGCACGCGCGAGCCTGCGAACCGCGCCCGCGCCGGGCGGCGTCGCGAGCAGCCCGAGCAACGGAGCCGCGAGCACGAGCTGCGGTCTCACCAGGATCGACGCTCCGAGCGCGACACCCGCGATGATGAGAGCCCAGCCGCCCCGCGCGCTCGCCCAGAGACAGAGCCAGGCCGCGACGGTGATCGCCGCGGCGGCGACCCCTTCGGTCATGAGGGCCGGCGTATAGAGAACGAGCGCCGGGTGCAACGCGAGCAAGAGCGCGCCGAGCAACGCGACGAGCCGCGAGCCGTTCGCGGCGAGCAGGCGCTGCACCGCGAACACCGAGGCTGCTCCGAGCAACGCGTTGACGAGCATTCCGACCACCGGCTTCGAGCCAAAGACCGCGTAGAACCCCCCCAGGAGCCCGGGATACCCCACCGGATAATGCGCGGCGTAGGTGACCACGCCGTCCGGCCACGCCCACGTGTAACCGAGCCCGTGAGCAATACGGTCTGCGACGATCTGATAGTAGCGACCGTCGTCGACGGGCGGAAAGCGCGGCCCCGCCCACAGCACCACGGCGAGCCTCACCGCGAGCGCGAGCGCCGTGACGGCGAGAGCGTCTCCCGGCCGCGGCTCGGCCCGGCCGAGCTCGCAGAGCGACGAGAGCGCGCGGCGAGCCCGCTCTATCAAGTCGGAAACTCGCGGAGCAGCCCCACGCGCAAGAGATCCACGACCACCTCGCACGCGGGCAGGCCCACCACGTTGCTGTAGGAGCCGTCGATGCGCTCGACCAAGAACGCGCCGATCCCCTGAATCGCGTAGGCGCCCGCCTTGTCGAGCCCTTCACCGGTGGCTGCGTAACGCGCAAGCTCGGCGGCACTAGCGGCGCGCATCGTCACGCGCGACTCCACGGTGCGAGTGACGGCCGCGATGCCGAGCTCGGAGTACTTCGATAGCGCGTAGCGCGTGTAGACCGTGTGGGCGCGCCCCACGAGCCTGCCGAGGAGGCGCTCGGCGTCGGCCACGTCAGTGGGTTTCCCGAGCACCTCGCCGTCGACGACGACGATGGTGTCCGCGACGAGCACCCCGGCGCAGGGCTCCGAGCGCGCGATGCCCGCGACCGCGCCGAGCTTGTCGGCCACGATGCGTTCGATGTAGCGGAGCGGCGACTCGGCGGGACGGACCGCCTCTTCCACGTCGGCTGGGCGCACGCGGATGGGAACCCCGAGCCCGCGCAAGATCTCACTCCGCCGCGGCGAAGCCGAGCCGAGCACCAGTGGAGTCTCCGTCGTGATCATCGACGCCGCCTCTCTTACTTGGCTCTCCCGCCGGCGCAACCGAGAACCTCGTACCTTGCCCGGGATGGCGTTAAGGTGCCGGGCGGTGCCCCCGCGTTTTCGAACTGGCTCGGTGCTGCTCCTCTTCGGCGTCATCGGCAGCGGAAGAGTCGCGACCGCAGCCGACTGTGAGCCTCGCTCGGGGCTCTCTCCGTGCTTCGCCGCGGACCCTGTCACGATGCCCACGGGCCACGCGCGGTTTGCGTTCTTCCCGCAGCCGATCCCGGTCCCCTTGGGGCAAGCCGCGCTCACGTTGGGCCAGACCTTCATCCGCCGCCCGCTATCACTCGCGGCCGTCTCCCCCGCCCCCGAGGGCCGAGAGATCCCCGTCGTCGACTACGAGCTCGGCTTCGCGCTCGGGCTCGCGGTGGGGCTCGGCCACGAGCTCGAGCTCTCTGCGGTGCTGCCGATGACCCTTCTGCGAGGAGGGACGGGGCTTTCGGGCGCGACCGCGCAAGACGCGAGCGAGCTCGCGGACACCGCTGTTTACGACCCGACCATCGGGCTCGCCTTCACCCCGTGGCCGAGCGCTGCTCGACAACTGCTGGGGGTGAAGTTCCGGCTCGATGTCTCGCTGCCGCTCGGCGAAAGTGACGTGTTTGCCGGCTACGCGGGGCCGGGGCTCCTGCCCGCCGCCGACGCCGAGCTCGCGCTCGGTCGCTTGACCCTCGGCGCCGAGCTCGGAGCCCGCCTCGGACAATCCGTCGATTTCGCGACGTCGCGGCAGGGCTCGTGGCTCTCCGCGTCGTTCGGGCTCGGGTTCGATCTCCTCGATCGCGAGCGGCTCAGCGTGGGCCTCGAGGGGACGCTTCGCCAGAGCCTGGGCGAGGTCGACATCGATCCCGGTACGGCGACCACCTCGGGCCCAGCCGCGGAGTGGCTCGGATCGGTGAGATCGGCGGACGGGCCGTACTCCGTCTTGCTCGGCGCTGGCACGGGCCTTCCGTTCGCGCGCGAGCGGCGCGAGTCGGGCGGCGACGATGCGGTGCTCGCCCCGACCGCCCCCGCTCTCCGAGCGGTGCTGCGCCTGAGCTACGCGCCCCTACCCTAGGCGACGTCGCGTGGGTGGGGTCGCCATCTTGCGAGCGCGGCTTTCAGAAGAGCCGCTCTTCGACGTAGATGCGATCACCGGCCTGGAGGGGGATGTCCTCGGCGTCACCCTCCGTGATGGCGTCCACGCTGATCACGGCGGTGACCGTCTTACCCTCCGGGCTCGTACGCGTGAGCCTCACGTTGCCGCCGTTCGCGATCGAGGTGAGCCCACCCGCGATGGACAGCGCCTGGATCAGGGTGAGCCCCGGCGTGTGCGGCACGCTGCCCGGCTTGGCGACTTGCCCGAGCAAGGTCACCTTGCGGCTGTTGTACTCCTTCACCTGCACCACCACCGTGGGATCGGTGAGGATCTTGTCGTCGATGAGCTTTTGCCGAACGACGCGCGCGACCTCTTGAGGCTCGAGGCCCTGCACCTTCACCGTCTTCACGTACGGCAGGTCCACGGTGCCGTCCGAGGCGACCTGGAACTCTTGCGGCAGCTCCTTCTCACCCACGATGACGAGCGTGAACACGTCGCTCGGGCCGAGCAGGTTGCGCTCGGAGGGCGGCGGCAAATTCACGCGCGTGGCGCGAGAGCGAGACGAGCAACCGAGCGCGACCGACGCGCCGAAGCAGGCCAACACCAGAAAGCTCCGGCGCTCGAACAACGGTCTTGCTCGCCTCAAATGAAGTAGCGGAGCCCGAGCCAGATCTGCCAACGCGAGTACTCGAGATCTTCCGTCACGTCGTCGTCCCCGGGGTCCGGGTTCTCGGGCAGGTCGGACGGATACTGCGGCGAGATCACCTGCTCGTAGAGGAGCGTGGTGTTGACGCCGAAGACTTCGCTGAAGCGATACTCACCGAAGAGGCGACCGTCGATCACGTCTTGGCCGAACGCCGGCGCGATCGCGGCGTTGCCCATCGCGTTCGTGTACGTCGACTCCGGGAAGCCGAGGTGCGAATAGCCGCCCTCCAGCGTCGCGACGAACACGCCGCCGGCGAAGTAGGAGAAGTTCAGGTAACCGCGATCGCGGACGTAGAAGGAGCCGAGATAGCTGTTCGAGAAGTTACGCAGGTAACCGGCCGCGATCGACGACAAACCGACCGGCGCCGTGTCCGGGCTCGGAGGCGGCAGCAAGAACCACTTGAGCTCGCCGTGCGCGACGTAGCCGTCGTAATTCTGCGCCTCGTAGATGCCGTTCGCCTCGTAGTAGCTCGAGTTCCAGCCGAGCAGCGCGAGGAACGCGAGCTTCGACGTGATGAGGCCGTTCAGGCCGACGCGAGCCTGAACGTAGTCCCCGTTGGTCTGCGGCGTGTCGTCGTCCGTGTAGCGCACGAACGTGTACTCGCCGTCGAACAGGATCGCCGTGCGAGGCAGGAAGCGCCAGCGGCCGCGCGTGACGATGCCGTGCTCGAAGTTGTTGTAGATCTGGTACGGGTCGTCTTCGAAGTAGTTGTAGGCGACTTCGTAACCGACGCGCCAATCGAAGAGACCACCGCCTGGGCGCCACGAGACGCCGACGCCGCCGCGCACCGTGTCGCGATCGAAGGCCACGTTGGGGAGCGTCACGTTCGACGGCTCGCCGGTGCGCAGGAAATCGGCATAGATGTCGCCGCCGACCGGCTTCGACGGCAGGATGTCGAAGCGAGCGTTCGCGCCGATGTCGAGGTGACGCTGATCGCGCACCTGATCGTCCTCGGGCGGATCAGCGTCCGACGGGATGAGCTCGTTGTAAGCGGCCCAGACGCCGGCGCGGAAGTTCAACGCCGGCGGCGCGCCCACCGCTCCTGCCGCGCGCCGCTGTTGCGACAGAGTCGAGACGTTGAACGAGGGCGTCAGGCGCAAGCGCCAGACCGCGATCGGGTTCTCGTCTTCGGAGCGCAGGAAGTAGTTCGAGTCGTAACCGCCTTCGGCGGCAGCGCCCCAATGCAGCTCGACGTTGCCGACGCGGTACCCCATGCCCTCGCCGACGCGGCGATCCGAGAGCCACGGCTGCTCTTGTGCGAAACCGGTTCCAGCGAAGGAAAGAGCGGCCAGCGTGGCCGCGGTGATCAGGCGTAATTTCATTGCCCGTTTCCAGAGCCCTCGGGGAGAGCGTCCAGCGTTCCCTGTACGCTTCTACTACCTTGTCGGACTGCTGAGAACTGGGGGACCGCTGAGGATGGGATCAGCGGGGAACTCGGAAGGATCTTCGTCGGGGATGGAGTCGTCGATCTCGACCGTCACCGCCGACTCTTCGACGAAACCCGTCTCCTCACCGATGCACTGATTGGCCTCGCTCACCAGCGTGTTCACGCGGTCCCGAAGCACCTGAACTACCGTGAATTGGTGCCGAGATCGATCCACGTCGTTCTGCGAGACCGCGGCCCCGAGGCCTTCCACCCGATCCGTCGCCGTCCGGATGGCCAAATCGATCTGGTTGAGCTTGTCGTTCAGACACAGCGTCTTCACGACGTCCTTCTGTTCGCGGGCCACCGCGAGCTGCTGGCGCACAGCGTTGGCGCCCCGGTCCATCGCGGGCAGGTATGCCTTTGCCTCGGTCAACATCTGCTGCGGGCTCAGGGCAACGTCCTGCTGACCACTCACCTCTAGGGGCGGCGGAGGCGGGGCTGCCTGCTGAGCCACTGCGATACCCATGGCGGCTACCAGGGTCACGCCGATGGTCAAGCCGAGCGATTTAGCGCCGAGTTTCATGCGTCAAGGCCCTCCGAACTGGAGAAAGCGATCGGAGTATAGGAATCGCTTTCAGGGGTTGTCAACGCACCGCAGCAAGCAGACAAGGACGCGTTTTCGCGCAGTCTCGTTCGGCTCCGGGTGCACTCAGGCATGATGGCTCTGGTGCACCCCCTGGGCCGCGCATTCACGGCACACGCAGGAATTACTGCTTCACGAACGTGACCGGTACGTTCACCACCGCCGAACCACCGTCCGGTGGATCGAACTGTGCCGATCTGGCTCGCGCTTGCACGCACGCCACGACGCTGGGTGGCAAATTTCCCGACGGCGTGGCCGTTACGCCACTGACCTCGCCACCTGCGCCTACCTTGATCGACAGGCGGATGCTGCCCTGACTGTCGGGGTTCTCCTGGAGGCCCTTGTTGTAGCAATTGCGGAACCCGGCGCGCATGCCGGCGACCACCCGCGCCGCATTCGCGATATTGCCGCCGGCGACCGCCGCCGGCCCCGTGCTGGCATTGCCCTTGGGCCCGGCGACCTTCGCTACGCTACCGGTCCCCTCGGTGCCGGTACCTTTGCCGGTGTTGCCGATCGAACCGAGGCCACCGCCGGCCGCGCCGGGCCGGATCGTGCCGCCGCCGCTGCCAAGCTTGAGATCACCGCTGCCGACACCGACGCCCGCCGCGCTCTGGGCGGCTGCGTCGAGCGCGCTGAAGCCGATCTCTCCGTTCTTGAGCACACCCGCCGTCGCCGGACCGGTGTTGCTGAGCGCGCCGATCATCGCCATCTCGAGCTGCGCCATTTCATTGCTGAGCGCAGCCGCTTGCCTCTCGCTCATTTGTCCGGAGGGAGCCGGCCCCTTGGGGCCGCTCGTCGGCGCTGCCGCCTTCGGCTGCTCCTTGACTTCACCCTTGTCCGTCGCCTCGGCCGTCTCCGCCGGTTGCTCTTCTACCGCGGGCGGCGGAGGCAGCGCCTTGATGGAGTCGACGAGCCCGGCAACGCTCACCTCGTCGTCGATCACGGGATCGAACCAGTCCGAGTAGATCGCGCCGAGCGCCAAGAAATGGAGCAAGAACGAGAAGGCCGCGATGATGGTGGTGTTCCAATCGATCGCGCTCGTGCCGCGCAGCACCGAGACCGGGAGCTGCGGCTTCGGCTGAACCGGAGGCGGCGCCACGAACTGGAACAGGAACGTCAAATCCTCGATGACGACCTTGCCGCGCGAGTCCTCCGTGAGGCGGATTTGATAAGCGCCCTGCGGATTGCGCCGCGCTTGTCCCTTCAAGACTTCCAGATCGGCGATCCCGGTGGGCAAAGCCACGCGGCCGCTCATCCCGTCGAGGAAGTTCAGGTGGTAGTCGTTCCCGACGAGCTCGAAGAGCCGGAAAGTGGGCGGCACCTTCGCGCTCGTGACGACGAACATGTTCTTTTCGTTCGCCCCGATGGTGACGTGCGTGCGCTGCTTGATGATGCGCTCGTCGTTGACTCGCCCGCCCTGCACGACGCCGATGCGCAGCACCTTGGGCCCGGTCGCGGCGACCGCGCGCATGACGGCAGTCATCTGCCCCGGTCGAGTAGAGGTCGTCTGCCCTTGGGGCGTCTGATTCATCGTCATACGGTGATCCCGAAGCTGACAGCGAGAGCGCGAGGCGGGTTCCCGCCAGCACGAAGAAGGGTAGCCGGGCGAGAGTCGTCAGTCCATTCTCGCGGCCGCGGGACTCTCCCCTCAGTTGACGCGCGTGCCCCGGGAACGAGCGTTCCGCTCCGCGCGGAATCGGCCCCGCTCTTCTTTGGCCGCACGGCCGAAGTGCGCGGCAATCCCCGCACCCACCGATCCCAACACGAAACAGCCCGTCGCCGCCGGCAGACCTCGAGCGAGGCCGGACGCGAGCGCGTCCGACAGAGCTACCAGCGCCGAAGCCGTGCCGCTCGCGAGCGAGATGCGAGCCGCAGCGCGGATCGAAAGCAACGCGCTCCCGATCTCCCGCTCGGCGGCTCGTGCTTCGAGCTCGAGCTCGGAGCGATCGGCATCGCCGTCGAAGCGACGAGCCGCGAGGCTTCGGATCTTTCGCTCAGCCTTCGCGGCCCAGAGCGCCGAGCCCCCGCTCGCGAGCGCCGCGAGCGTCACCGAGAGCGCGGCGATGGGAGACAATCGTCAGAACGGATCCTTCGAGATCGCCTTCTCGATGCGATCGAGGAATGGCTGTCGAAGCTCCGCCAGCGTGAGCTTGGGTTGGATCCGGCTCACGTCCACGGCGGCGATGGGCTTCTGCACGCGGCCGACGATGGTCACCTCGCTGATGGTCACGACCCGGCTCTTCTTCTGCGCGGCGACAGGCAGCGCGAGCGAGAGCCCCGAGAGCAAGAGGAGAGCAAGGCGAAGGCGTCGATGCATGAGATCCCTCATTTCGCGGGGGCCGGAAAGGAGCCGGTCGAAGGTTTGGGCGAGGAAGCCGGTGGCGCGGCGCCACCCGTCGCGGGGGCGGGAGCCGCCGGAGCGGGGGTCGCTTCGGGCGCGGCCGCGGCCTCTGCCTTTTCGGCTTCCTTGGCCTCGAGCACGGCCTTCTTCGTCTTGGCGCGCGTGATGAGCTCGTCGGTATCGTCGTTCGAGCCGGCGACGCGCGGCCGCATCTTCTTGTACTCCTCGAGCTCGGCGATCGCGCGATCCGCCGCCTGCATCGGCGTCACGCCCGGCACGTTGTCCGAGAACAAGTAGAGCAGGCCGAGGTTGTAGTGGACCTGAGCCAGGCGCGGATCCGCCTTCTGCACCCACTCGAGCTCGCGCTTCGCGTCCGCGGTACGGCCGAGCAAGCGATAGGCGTCGCCGAGGTGCAGGTGCGCGTGGACGTTGTCGAGGTCGTAGCGCACCGCCGACTCGAGGTGCTGCTTCGCGTCCGCAGCATTGCCGGATTCGAGCAAATAGCTCGCGAGCTGCACCCGCGCCTCGACGAGATCGGGGCGGAGCTCGATGGCGCGGGTGAACGACTGAATCGCCGGACCGCGCAGCCCTTGCTCCTTGTAGATGAGACCTCGGATGAGGTGCGCCTCGGCGTTGTTCTTGTCGCGCGGAGGGTTCTCCTCCCCGTACCCGTCGAGGATGCCCTTCAGCGTGTAGAGCGCGAGATCGAGCCTGCGCGAGCGATAGTGGTCCCGCGCGAGCGTCACCATCGCGGGGCGGTAGTCGGGGTTCTTCTTGAGCGCTTCTTGCGCCAGGCGCTGCGCGGCGCCCGAATCGCCCTGGATCGACTTCACTTCTGCGAGCGCCGCCACCACCGCGGCGCTCTTCGGCATGGCGGCGATGCGGGTGTTCAAGAACTCCTCGCCCTGGTCGGGCTTGCCCAGGCGCGCGAGTAGGATTCCGTACGCGGCGATGGCTGGCTCGTAGTCGGTGACGATGAGCGCTGCCTGGCGGTAGTCTGCGAGCGCGCTCTGTTGCTCACCGAGGCGCTCTCGCACCACGCCGAGGGAGTAGAAAGCCTGGAACGCCTTCGGGTCGGCCTGCGTCGCCTTCACGAACTGCGTCTTCGCGCCGTTGAGATCGCCAGCCTGAAAGGCCTGCATCCCGGCCTGGTACGCCTGAGCGGCGGCGGCGTTCATCTGCGGTCGCACCGCGCCGGTTTCACCGCTCGTCGGCGCGTCGGAGATGCCGAGCGGGGGCGTCGAGGGCGCCGCGGGTTGCCCCGGCGTCGGCCCTGCTTGCTGGGGCGACTCGGCGCCCTTGCCTTCCTCGGCCTTGGGTGCGCACGCGAGCGTCGAGCAAGCCAGAGCGAACGCGGCGACTCGGAGGAGCGAGCTTTCTCTCACGGCGACACCAAGATGGGGAGGGGCTCCGGCATCCCTTGCGGTGGAGGGGTCACTCCCTGGCCGGGACGCATGCGGAGGAACATACCGTCGGTGTAGTTCAGGTCCTTCACCGTGGAAGTAAACTGCTTCATCTTGGCCTCGCCGACGAGCTCGGTGACGAACGCCAGGCGGCGAATGGCGCGAACCACGGGTGGACCGGACACGTTGTAGCGGCGCCCGAGCACGACCGCGTTCGCGTAGCGATCGATCATGATCGAGTCGGCCGCGTCGAGCTCCTGATCACGCTTCGTGCGCCAGGCGTTCTGTACGTTGATCCGCACCGAGTCCGCCTGCTCCTGGAGATCGGGGTTGTCGCTGTTCTCGGCTCGCTTCAAGAGCGCTTCGGTCTTGGCGTCGAACATCTTCAACGCCGGCGGCCGCGTGTTGTAGAGCCCGGTGCGAAGCGAGTCGTAGAGCGAACCCTGACGTGACACCGCGGCGACCGACCACTCCGGGGAGAGGTACGCGTCGACCACGTGCTGGAGCTTGTCGAACCACGTCTTCGCGACGACGGCGTCCTTCGTGTACTGGTTGATGACCTCGACCGTGCTGCCCTTGTAGCGGTGGTGGCCCGACTCGTAGTCGAACTTGGCCGTGATCTCGTCGTCGAGCATCGTGTACTCGGCCTCGGCGGCCATGCCCGCCTCGCGTGAACCGAGCGCGGTGCTCTTGCCGCCCTCTACCGGCGCGAGCGGCTTCCACTTGTTGAAGGCCGCGATGGTCGAGTTCCACCACTTGTTGGTGTCGCCCGACGCCGTCGACTTCTTCGAGCGCGCGACCCAGTAGGCCGCCTGCACCACGTATTGCTCGGCGCCCGCCCTGTTCCGGTTGGCGGTGTAGTAGTCGGTCATCACGCGTTCCGTCGCGCGACGGGCCGCGTCGTTCGAGCCGGCGTTCGGGCTCAGCGGGTCCCATTTCTTGAGCTCGGAGCTCGCGACGATGAAGTCGGCCTCCGCGATCTCCTTGGGTGACGCGCCGAGCCTCACCAGGCGCTCGCGCGACCTGGTCATGCCGCCGCGGTCGCCGAGGCTCGCGTACAGCCCGAGCGCCTGACGCGCCGCCTCGCGCCGGGCGTCCTCTCGAAAGTGCTGATTGCTGCTGATCTTGTCGAAGGTCTCCGCGGCTCGCGGGTAGTTGAAGAAGAGCACGTACGCGCCGGCGAGCGCGTCGTACGCGTCCTTCAAGTATTTCACCCGATCTTCGTACTTCTTGGGCTCCGGCGGCACGGGCGGGTTGGCCTTGGGGTCGCCCTTCTGGAGCTTCGAGAGCTTCTCCTCGCTGCCGTAGCGCGAGATGAAAAGCTCGTACATTTCGATGGCCTTGTCGTACTCGCCGACCTGCTTGTACGCGTAGGCGCCGTTCATCGCGGCTTCGGGCGCCTCGTCGCGGTCCGGCGCCGCGTCGAGCGCGACCTTGTACGCCGCCGCCGCCTCGCGCCACTTCTTCTTGCGCTCCGGCCCGTCCGGCATCTTCTCGGCTTCTTCGTAGAGCCTGCGCGCGTCGAGGTAGGCCACGCCCTGGCGGACGGGCTTTCGGATCGCGTCCTCCGCCTTCTGCGTCTCCTCGTTGTACGCGCAGCTCTTGCCTTCGGCGAGCCGGCGGCTCTCGTCCGCGTTGCCCTCGAAGTTGCTCATGCTGATGAGCTTCTCCCAGGCCTTGTAGCCCCACTCGTTCTTGCCGCAGTTCTGCTCGTAGAGCGGCTTGAAGCGCGACCGCGCCTGATCGAACTGCCCGTAGACGAAGAACAGATCCGCCGACTGAAACGCGTACAAGAGGCCGTTCTTCTGCGGATCCCGCTCGAACGAGATGCGCTCGTTGTACTCGTCGCGCGCCCTGATGGCGTCGAGCACCTGAGGCGGCACCTCGTCCTTGATCACCTTGCGATTCGCGCCCTCGCCTTCGAAGCGCACCTCCGTGCGCCTCTCGAGCCCTTGCTGGCCGTTCGACTGCTCGAACTTCCGATACTCGTCCTCGAGCACCTTCTCGGCGATGGTGACGACGTAGTAGGCGGCGTTCTGCAGGTACTTGTCGTCTTCGTTCGAGTCGCGAACGTCGACCGCCGCGGCGCGCGCCGACTTCACCTCTTCGGTCGTCGGCGAACGCTCGATCGCGACCTGCAGCACGACGACCCAGTAGCGGGCGTCGGCGAGCCAGAAGCGGCTCTCGTAGGCGTCCATCGCGGTCGGGTCTTGCTCGATGTACGCGTACCAGCCGGTCTCGGCGAGGCGGTACTCGGCGATCGCCTTCTCGATGAGGGCACGCTGCTCACCGGCGTCGTTGAGCTCGAGCGCCCGCTCGTAGAAGCCGCGCGCGAAATTCGTGTGATCCGCCGCCGCGCGCTTGAGGCCGCCGCGCACGAGCTGCTCCGCCGTCTGCAGCGCCTCCGGGTCGTCGCGGTTCGCGTCCACCCAGGGGGTGGTCCCGACGTACGCCGCCAGGCGCGTGCGCGCCTCGAGCGCCTTGGACGCGTACTCCGCGCGAGCGGCGGAGCCGTCCGGAGCGAGGCGAGAGAGCTGATCGTAGAGCTCCGCGACCTTGTTCTGCATGACCGGCGCGTCGCGATCCATCGGGAACTTCTGGAGCGTGAGCTCCAGCATCGCGACCGCGTTCCGGTTCTGGGTGATCTCGATGAACTCCTGCGCGAGCGCCTTGTAGAGCTCGACCGTCCACTTCTTGTCTTGCGGGATCAGCGTCGGATCCTGCACGCGCTGGATCGCGATCCCCATCTTCTGCTCGGCGATCAGCGGGTCGAGCTCGGTGTCGAGCACGTCGCTGCGCGCGATGTAGGGCGCTTCGGGCGGCGGCCCGTCGAAGTCGACGTACGTCAGCGAGCCCGCGATGTACGTGTAAGCTTCGGCGCGGAAATCGGCGCCCGGATCCCCGGTCTTCGCCTCCTGCTCGTCCGCGTAATGCAAGAGGTTCACGAACTCTTGCACCGCCCTTCGATAGCGCTGCTGCTTGAAGAAGGTCCAAGCGAGCTTGTACATGGAGACGCCGAAGATCGGCGGCTTCTTGTACTGCATCGAGTGTTCGTAGGCGCTCACGGCGCGGTTCAGCGAGAACGGCCCGCCCCTCGGGTCGACCTGGTCAAAGTGGAAGTTACCGAGCTGCCACCAGACTTCGGGCAGGTAACGCGGTTCCTCGTTCGGCAGCGTGTTCTGCGCGATAGGCTCGCACCCGAGGTACGGGTCGACGAAGGAGAGCTCCTCCTGGTCGCCGCTTCCGGGCTTGGCCTGCGCGGCCCTCGCGTTCTTC
Source organism: Pseudomonadota bacterium (assembly GCA_023419055.1). The sequence continues at coordinate 12,671 of JAEZYO010000791.1, forward strand.
GCCGCGCGCGTCACCCCCTGATCGAACGGCACCGGGTGCCGGAGGCTCCACTCGTCCCAGAACTTCGCGTCGTGGTCCTGAGGCAACGGCTCGAGCGCGAGCCTGCTCGGATCCTTGGGATCGTCCTTGACCGTGTAGCGGTTGTTGCAGACGAGCGCTCGCCACGCCTGCTGGCCCTCGTCGAGGCGCCCCGCGTCGGTCATGGCGTGGCCGAGGTAGTAATGGACGGCCGCCACCTCTTCGTAGCGCGGGAACTCGCGGATCAGGCGACGATAGAGCGCGATCGCCGGTTCGAGCCCCTGCGCGATGTCGACGTCGGGTGACTCGCGCGCGCGCTCTTCGTAGAGCGCGGCGAGCCGGAACATCGCGTCCGGCGTGGCACCCGGATCGGCTTGCGGCCCGCTGTACCGCGCCACGAAGTCCTCGAGCCGCTGGATGGCTTCGTTGCGGGCCGTGACGAGGCCCTGCTTCTCGATCGCGATCTCTTTGTCGAGCGAGGTCAGCACCTGCTTGCGCCGGCTCTCGTAGTGCTGGCGCACGATCATCGTGAGCAGGCGGCGGTACTCTCTGGCGCTCGCCTCGTAGTCGCGCGCCTCCTTCTGCAGGAGCTCGAACGCCTTGAGCTGCTGCGGCGTGGGCGCAGGAGGCGGCGGGAAGG
>JAEZYO010000803.1 GCA_023419055.1 Pseudomonadota bacterium
GATCCCAGCTGCCCAGGAACTCTCCCAGGCTCGGAGCGCCGAGGTGCGCCGCGTGCGCGTCGACCTCCGGAGCGCTCGGAGCGGGCGCCGCTGGCGGGTGCGCCGTCGCGCTCGGGCCCGGCTCGGCCAGGATCGCGTCGAAATCGTCGCTGGGTGACGGCATGGACGGCTCCTACACGAGGTCCCGCCGCGGAGGCAGCGAGCCGTAGCGCGCCCGGAACGACGCGTGTTCGAAGACCTCGGAAGGAGAGCCGATCGCGACCGCCGGCGTGTCGCGGTCGAGCAAGACCGCGTGATCCGCGTACTCCGTGACCAGCCGCACGTAGTGGCTGACGATGACGATCGTCGTGTTCGACTCGCGCTGAAGCTTGCCGAGCAGCTCGAAAGCCTCGCGCTCGGCGACGAGATCGAGCGCCGACGTCGGCTCGTCGAGCAGCGCGACGTCGGCCTCCGAGGCGGCGACGCGCGCGAACAGCACGCGCTGGCGCTGTCCCTCCGAGAGCTCCCGAAAAGAGCGATCGGCGAGCTCGCTCGCGCCCATGAGCTCGAGCGCCCGCTCCACTCGCTCCGCGAAGCGGCGAGCAAAGCCGAAGAAGCCGAAGCTCCGCTGGCAGCCCATGCCGACCACGTCTCGAGCCGTGACCGGATACAGATCGTCCGCGACGCCGCGCTGCGGAAGGTAGGCGAGCTTGAGCCCAGGGGCCCGTACGATTTCTCCGCTGACGGGGGCCATGAGGCCGAGCAGGGTCCTGAGCCAGGTCGTCTTGCCAGAACCGTTGCGCCCGATCACGGCCCAGAAGTCGCCGCGCCCCACGCTGAGGTCGAACGCAGGCAGGAGCGGCCGGCCTCGGTGCCCGATCGAGAGCGCGCGCGTCTCGAGCAGCGGGGTCTCGCTCACGGAACCTTCTCCAGCTTGGCAGCGATCGCACCGAGGAAGCCCGTGTACGTCTGTCCCGCCGGGAAGTTCGTCATACCGGGGATGACCACGAGCTTTACCCCGATCTTGTCCGCGGCCGGCGCGGACGTGCTCGTCGGCCACCACGCCTCCTGGAGCAAGCAGGCAACCTTCCGAGCTTTGCCGAGCTCCACCACCTGCGCGACGTGGCGGGGGTTCGGCGGGATCCCGGGCTTGGGTTCCAGGTGATCGACGACGATTAGACCGAGCCAATCCGCGAGGTACGCGAGTGAGCGGTGGTAGCCGATGATCGGACGCCCGCGCAGACGCTCGAGCTTCTTCTCGAGCGCGGCGCGCTCGCTCCGCAAGTTCGCTACGAACGCTTTGGTCGCGCCGAGGTACGCCTCGTGTCCCGCGGGATCGAGCGCGGCGAGCTTCTTACCGATGCCCACGGCCACCTTCTCGGCGCGGCGTGGATCGAGCAAGTAGTGAGGGCTCCCCTGCGGGTGAATGTCGCCCTGGCTGCGATCGACCTTGCCCGCCGGCACCTCCAAGAGATCGACCAGCGTCGATGCGTCGAGGTGACCTTTCGCGCCGCTCTGGATGTTGCCGTTGCGCGATCCGGTGACCAGAGTGGGAAGCCACCCGGCCTCGAGGTCCGCGCCGACCAAGATCAACAGATCGGCCTTCGAGAGCTCGAGCGCGAGGTGGGGCCGAGCATCGACGAAATGCGGGTCTTGCGACGGCAGCGCGAGCGAGGTGACCTTGGCGCGCCCCGCCGCAACGGCTTGCGTGATGGCGGCGAGGTCGGGCGTGGTGGTGACGACCCGGAGCTCGGCGCGAGCGTCCGGCGCGAGCAAGAGGCCGAAGACGAGCAGCAGCGAGTGGATCAAGAATCGCAAGAGTTGACGCATGGCGGCTTCCTCAAAACTGATGCGCGCCGTGCGCGCCGATCGCCACCTCGGCGGCGAGAAAGAGTGCAAAGTAGGAGGCCGCGAAGCCTGGGACGTCGCGGTTTCCCTGCAAGCGCAGGCGTGAGAACTCGGTGGGGTAGAAGGTGACGTTCGCGGCGTAGCGCCTCCGCACCGAGGTCCACTCGGGATCGAGAGGGTCCTCCACGACCTCGCCGCCCTCGCCGTAGGACGGCGACCCGTACTCGTAGCGACCCGCTACGGACCAGCGCTCCGCGAAGCGAAAGAGCGCTTGCGCGTAGCCGCCGAAGTCCTGGAGTAGGTCGTCCGGAACCTGCTGCCGGCGATAGAACCACTCGCTCTGCAGCGAGACCACTGGTGGGACCGGTTGGTGGATCGGGCGGTACTTCAAGTAGAAGTCCGCGCCGAAGATGTCGGTGCGATCACTCGGCCCGTTCGCGTTCGGCCCGAAAGCGCCCGATAGTCCGAAGGCGAGCGACCAGCTCGACGACAGCGGAAAGAACTGCTTGATCGCGGTCGTGTACAAGAGGTCGCTCGGCGAATCGATCTCGGGCTCCTCCGCGCCGTAGAAGCTCCGCGCGGACTCCTCGCCGGTCGCCTCGGTCGCCGACGCCACGAGCTCGACCGTCCACGGCAGCGGAAGGAGAATGGAAAGCTCGACGCCGAGGCCGCGACTGCCCTCGGCTCCGAAGAGCCGTCCGAGCTCGAAAGGCTGGTCGACGAACTCCCAGGTGTGAAGGTGCGTCGCGTTCATGCGCCCAAAGCGGGTCAAGAACTTGCCGAAGCGCGCCTGGAGACCGAGCGGCAAGCCGAGCGTCGTCGCGTACACTTCTTCGAGATCGATCTCTTCCTCGGCGAAGACGATGTGACTGTCGAGACGGAAGTACGGATCGACCGCGCCCGACAGCGACACTTCGAGCTGCTGCAAGTTGAAGCCCGTGTGCGTCGGATCGTGCGCCCCGCTTTCGAGCGGCTCGTCGTCGGAGAAGTAGGCGCCGGCGAAATCGAGAACCGCCGAGAGATCCACCAAGGTACCGCCCGCGGCTCGGGCAGATCCTGCCGGAACGGAGCGCGATGCCAGAGAGCCAGGAGAGGACGGCGACGTCGCGGCTTCGAGCTCGTCGAAGCTCGAGGCGCCGAGGACGTCGTCAGGCGGGTTCTCGGGCGGTGCGGGCGCGGAGGGGGCCGCGCCCGTCGGGGTTTGAGCGACCGCGTTTGCGGTCATGAACAAGCATGAAGCGAGCAATGAGCTCGCGGGCAGACGAATATCGAAACGAGAGGAGACCAAGCGTCCTCCAGAAAGTGAAATCCAAGATCGTTGGCGTCGTCATGACGCCGCCGGGGAGCGGCAGACGCGACGGCGCTCCTTTCACGAGGAGGCGCGACGCATGCCGCGGCGCAGAACGGTCACGCGCCGAGACGCGTGAGCGGACCAACCGGCAGACGAGTGGGAGCTCAGACGCCCGGAGGCGGGAGCTTGGGGGCGAGCGCCAGGAGGTCGATCGAACGCGCTGCGCGCGCAGAAGCGACCGAGGAATGAGCCGGCGCCGGTGCCCCTACCGCGAGCGCGAACGCCGGCTCGGCTCGAGTGACGAAAGGCTCACGGACGGCAGCCGAGACCCCGCAGTGCTCGTGCTGGTGTTCGCCGCGCGAGTCGGCGTGGTAGCCCGCGTGGTCCTTTTTTGCGGTGACGGCGTGAGCATGCGAGTCGTCCACGTGCACGAGCTCGCCATGCTCGGCGCAAACCTCGTGATGGACGAGCACGTGGTGCAGCGCGGGCAGCACCTGCACGAGCGCGAGCTCTGCCAGAATGAACGCGCCAAGGACGCGCAACCACGACGAAAATCGGGATTTTCGAGCGGCGCGGAGCGCTTGGACGGCTTTCTGCGAACGCAAACTAGGCGCTACTCAAGCACTGCGCGATGCGATCCGCAAGAGCCTTGCCGTCCTCTCCGAGCTTGCCTTTGGGCCACCCGACACCGAGGCCGCTCGACTCGTCCGGCTTCGGAATGATGTGGAAGTGCACGTGCATCACGGCTTGATGGGCGAGAGCGCCGTTGTTCTGGAGGACGTTGTACTCGCGGGTCCCCGTCGCTTGCTGCACCGCGCGGCAGAGCCTCGGCAAGACGCGCCCGATGGCGGCAGCCGACTCGTCCGAAAGCGCGTCCAGCGTCTCCGCCGGCTCCTTCGGGATGACCAGCGTGTGTCCCTTACTGAGCGGGTTCACGTCGAGGAAGGCGAACACGAGGTCGTCCTCGTAGACCTTCAGACTCGGGATCTCGCCGCTCAAGATTTTCGAGAACACGGTGTTTGCCATGGCACGGGCAAGATAGCTCGAATTGGGACAAGATGGGCCTACGATGCTCCGCGCGTCCTCGATCCTCGGAAACAGTCAGCGACTCGATGGAGGGGCAATGTTCGGGAACGCGCCGAAGGCGCTCTGGAGCCGCCTCTGCCCGCCCGACGAGCTGGGCCGAATTCCGCTCGCTTGCCGGGCGCTCTTGATCGAGACGCCCACGAGCAAGGTGCTCTGCGAGACCGGCATCGGCGCGTTCTTCGAGCCCTCGTTGAGAGAGAGATACGGCGTCGTCGAAGCGGAGCACGTCCTCCTGCGCTCTCTCGCCGATCTCGGCGTCTCCGAAGCCGACGTCGATGTCGTGGTGCTGAGCCACCTGCATTTCGATCACGCGGGCGGCCTCTTGCAACCCTACCGGGCGAACGCGCCGCTCGAGCTCTGCTTCCCGCGCGCCGAGTTCGTGGTGACGAGAGGCGCCTGGGAAAGGGCGCTCCGTCCTCACGCGCGTGATCGCGCCTCCTTCATCCCCGAGCTCGGCGGGCTGCTCGAGCGCTCAGGTCGCCTGCGCGTGCTCGACTCGTTGGACGACGCGGCGCGCCTCCTCGGCGAGAGCTTCTCGTTTTCCACGAGCGACGGCCACACGCCATCGATGTTGCATACGTGCGTTCGAGGGGCGCGCGCGGAGCTCTTCTTCTGCGCGGACCTGGTGCCGGGTAGCGCCTGGCTGCATCTACCCATCACCATGGGTTACGATCGCTTCCCCGAGAGGCTGATCGACGAGAAGAGCGAGCTTTTCCCGAAGCTACTCGAAAGCGGCACCTATTTGTTCTTCACGCACGACGCGACGCTCGCGGCGGCGCGCCTCTCGCGTGACGACAAGGGGCGCTTCGGCCCGGGGCACTGCGTCACGGACTTCGAACGATGGGACCTGGACGCAAATTTCCAGCCCGAAGGGCCGCGCGGCGCTTAGTAAGGCACGATTACCGCGATTTCACGGGCTCCGAGCGTTTCAGACGTCGGGCAACTCGTGCACGATGCGAGCACCGTGACACGCCGTTTCTCCCCCGCCCTGCTCGCCTTCCTCGCCTCCTCCACGCTCGCGCTGAGCGCGCAAGCGCACATCCGCCTGACCTACCCCCAGCCACGCTACCCCGCGCCGGAGCAGGAGATGGGGCAGCAACAGAAGGACGGCCCATGCGGCGTGATCGGCGACTCGCGCGTCGAAGAACGTGTGACGGTGTTCGAGCCCGGCGAGACGATCACGGTCACCTTCGACGAGACCATCAATCACCCGGGGTTCTTTCGCATCAGCTTCGACAACGACGGCCAGGATGCGTTTCAATTCCCGACTTCGCGCGATGACGTCGTGGATCCCCCCGTGCTGCCGGTGCTGGTCGACGACGTCACCGACAAGGCCGGCGGCTCGTATTCGCAAGAAGTCACGCTTCCCAACATGGAGTGCGAGACCTGCACGCTGCAACTCATTCAAGTGATGAAGGCGGGCGACGGCCCCTTCGTCGAGGACGACATCTACTACCAGTGCGCTGACATCGCCCTCCGCAGCGCGGGCTCAGGCGGTGCCGGAGGAGCGGGCGGCGCTGGTGGTGGGCCAGGCGCAGGCGGTAGCGCCGGCAGCGGCGGCGTCGCGGGCGGAAGTTCGGCAGGCGCGGGTGGTCTCTCCGGTGGCGGCGGAGCGGGCGGCGGCGGCCTCGGTGGGAGCGGCGGCTCGACCGGCTCTGGCGGCGCGGGAGGCGCGCCATCGGCAGCGGGTAGCGGCGGCGGCGGTACCGGTGGAGGCGCAGGCGGAGACGGTTCGACGCCCGTCGAACAGGAGGGCGGTTGCTCGGTCGGGCATTCAGGGGACCGGAACGGCACCTGGCTCGCGCTCGGCGCGGGGCTCTTTCTGGTCACCCGGGGCCGCCGGAGCCGCCGGGGCATCCTGTCTCGCTAAGACCGCCCAACGCCTCTGAACCCCCCTTGCGCGCTCCAAAGGGCGTGGACAAGTTGCCCCGCGTTCCGGTCGATACCGCGTAGCGGGCCGCATGCGGCGGCTCCGCGCACGCGGATCGGAGCCAAACGAGCCGCCATTCGGACGACCCGCCCTCGGGGTCGGTAGGTGGAACTCCATCGCGTCGACACGACGGGTCTCGTTGCGCTCGCGCCGGCGAATCTTCCACAAGGAGCGACGACAATGTTGGGACGACAGAACGATTGGAGAGCACTCGGCGTCTGGGGGCTGCGTGATTTGAATCGCCAACTGGAGGACTTCAGGCGCGATTGGGATCGCCTCCTCTTCGAGCAGGAGCGCGGATTTGGATTCGGCAGCGATAACGCCGGGCACGCCGCCGTCCGTGACGAGGGGAACGCTTGGGTGCTGCGCGCCGAGCTCCCGGGCCTGAGCGAGAAAGACGTCGAGCTCACCGTGAACTCGGAGACCGTGACGTTGCGCGCGGAGCGCAAGGTCGAACAGCTCGCGAAGCACACGGTGCACCGGCGGGAACGTCCCTCTTATCGCGTTGCCCGCACCTTCACGCTCGGCACCAAGATCGACCCGGAGCGGGTCGAGGCCACCATGAAGAACGGGGTCTTGACCGTGAAGCTCGCCAAGGCCGCGGACGCGCAGCCGCGCAAGGTTCAGGTGCGCGCGAGCTGAGGCGCCCACGACGACTATCTCGGAGGAACCACCATGAGTGACACTGCATTGAAGCGAACCGAACAAGAAAACATCGAGCAGACCCGGCAGGGACGAGTCGTAGCGCCTCCCGTCGACATCCTCGAGAACGAGCAAGAGCTCCTGATCATCGCGGATCTTCCCGGCGTGGACCCGGACGAGATCAAGCTCAGCCTCCAGGCGCCGGACTTCAAGCTCGAGGCCAGCGTGAAAGATTCACCCGACACCACGTACGTGCGCTCTTTCCACGTCGAAGAGCGGGTGGACTCCGAGCGCGTGAACGCCGATTACAAGAACGGCGTGCTCACGGTTCGGCTGCCGAAGAGCTCGGCAGCGAAGCCGCGTCGGATCGAAGTCCAGAGCGCTTGAGCGTGAACGGAGCGCGCGGGTGACTTGAAGAGCCGGTCGCGTTAGGGTGCGAGGGTCGTCCTTTCCCGGGACGGCCCTCGTCGTTTTTTCGGAGTTGTTTCATGACTCACCCTCTGGCCGGCAAACCTGCTCCCCGCGAGCTCTTGGTCGACGTCGACGCGCTGATCTCCGCCTATTATGAACGCTCTCCCGACCCGGAGCGCCCGGAGGAGCGCGTGAGCTTCGGCACGAGCGGGCACCGCGGATCCGCGCTGAACAACGCCTTCAACGAGGCCCACATCCTCGCGACGACGCAGGCCATCTGCGAGTACCGAAAGAGCCGCGGCATCGACGGTCCGCTCTTCCTCGGCAAGGACACGCACGCCCTCTCGGGCCCGGCGGAGAAGAGCGCGCTCGAGGTGCTGGCCGCGAACGGCGTGGACGTCCTGTATCAAGCCGGTGCGTACACCCCTACTCCGGCGATCTCGCACGCCATCTTGAGCCACAACCGTGGCAAGACGAGCCGCCTGGCCGACGGGATCGTGGTCACGCCCTCTCACAATCCTCCCGAGGACGGCGGCTTCAAGTACAACCCGCCGAACGGGGGCCCCGCGGACACGGACGTGACGGACTGGGTTCAGACCCGAGCCAACGCCATCCTGACGGGGAAGCTCGCCGAGGTGAAGCGCGTGCCCTTCGAGCGAGCGACCGCGGCCCCGAACGTCGGCGCGCACGATTTCCTCTCCCGCTACGTGGAGGACTTGCCCAGCGTGATCGACGTGAGCTCGATCGCGGGCTCGAACCTCAAGCTCGGCGCGGACCCTCTCGGTGGAGCGAGCGTCGCGTACTGGGCGCGGATCGCCGAGTACTTCCGGCTCAATCTCGACGTCGTCCAGCCCGAGGTCGACCCGACCTTTTCCTTCATGGCCGTCGATCACGACGGCAAAATCCGCATGGATTGCTCGAGCCCGTTCGCGATGGCCCCGCTCGTGCGCCTCAAGGAGGCTTACCAGATCGCGTTCGGCAACGATCCCGACTCGGATCGACACGGCATCGTGGTGCCGAGCGCCGGCCTCCTGAACCCGAACCACTATCTCGCCGTCGCGATTCGGTACCTGTTCACGCAACGGTCCGGCTGGCCCGCTCACGCCGCTGTCGGTAAGACGCTCGTGTCGAGCTCGCTCATCGATCGCGTCGCGCGCTCGATCGGTCGTGAGCTCAAAGAAGTGCCTGTCGGGTTCAAGTATTTCGTCGCGGGTCTGCTCGACGGCTCTTTCGGCTTCGGCGGAGAGGAAAGCGCGGGCGCGAGCTTCCTCCGGCTCGACGGTTCTGCGTGGACGACCGACAAGGACGGCATCGTCCTGAACCTCTTGGCCGCCGAAATAACCGCAAAAACCGGGAAGGATCCCGGAGTCTGGTACGAGGAATTGGTCGCGGAGTTCGGACGACCTCACTACACGCGCGTCGACCAGCCGGCCACACCGAGCGAGAAGGCGGCGCTGAAGAAACTTTCACCCGAGTCGGTCAAGGCCTCCACCCTCGCGGGTGAACCAATTTTGGACAGGATCACTCGCGCGGGCGGCGCGGCGATCGGCGGCCTCAAGGTGGTGACCGAGAACGGTTGGTTCGCAGCCCGACCGTCCGGGACCGAGAACGTCTACAAGATTTACGCGGAAAGCTTCCAGGGCGTGGATCACCTGAACGCGATCCTCGCCGAGGCGCGCGAAATAGTCGGGGCCGCGCTTCGGGGATAAGTGTAGGCCGAAGGGCGTGCGCGACGCAGACCGTGACCTGTTGCTCCGCCTCTCGCGCGCCCGGCGCATGCGTCGGGTTGCGATCGTCTTGGGGAGCGTTCTTGCCACAGCGCTCGTCGCGGCCGTGCGGTCCTGCGCGTGAACGAGCCAAGCCTCGAATTTCGTTCGATGAACGCGCGCGGCGAGCGCTCGAGTTTCTCTGCGCAGAGCCTCGTTCTTGTGCGACGCTGGAAGGGGTGGCAAGAAAGTAGCCCTCGCCGTCTCCCCCGCGCATGAGAAAGGAAAAGGCCGCCGATGAATCGATCCCCGAGGCGGAAGCCCTCGACGAGGACGATGTCTCGCCGGCCTACGAACCCAAGACCACGCCCGGGATCAGCGCCGACGAGCTCGCGCTGAGATCGGGCAGGCGCGCGAAGCTCGTCCTCGCCGATTCCATTCCCCCTCCTCCTCCCGACGTGGAGACGGGCGAAGAGGTCTCCCTCGACATCGGAGTCGACGAGGGTGAGGCAACCGGAGAAGCGTCGGATCCGTACCTCGGGAAGACGCTCGCCGATCGCTACGAGGTCCTCGCCTATCTCGGCCGCGGCTCGATGGGGACGGTGTACAGCTGCCGCCATCGCGTCCTCGACAAGCGCTTCGCGATCAAGATCATCCGTCAGGATCTGGCTCGCGACGCCGAAGCCGTCTCGCGCTTCGTGACCGAGGCGAAGGCGGCGTCCGGCATCGGCAGCAAGCACATCGTCGAGGTCTTCGATTTCGGCGAGCTGCCGGACGGCGCCGCTTACATCGTGATGGAGCAGCTCGAGGGGCAGACGCTCTATCAGCTGATCGCCGACACGCCACGCCTGTCGATCACACGCGCGATCGGGATCGCGATCCAGATCGCGGACGCGCTCGGCGCCGCGCACGCCGCCGGTGTGGTTCACCGTGATCTGAAACCGGACAACGTGTTCCTCGTGCGGAGCGAAGACGAGCCCGATTTCGTGAAGATTCTGGATTTCGGGATCGCGAAGGTGCTTCGCTCCGGCAGCAAGCTGACTCAAGCGGGCAGCGTGATGGGAACGCCCGCCTACATGTCACCCGAGCAAGCGATGGGTACGGCCACGGACCTCCGGACCGACGTCTACTCGCTCGGGATCATGCTCTACGAGATGGCGGCCGGGCAGGTCCCTTTCGACGCGGAGAGCCCGCTCGCGGTGCTCTCGATGCAGGTGAGCGACGCCCCGCCGAAGCTCAGCAGTCGCTTGCCCCAGGATCGCCTCCTCCCTCGCGGCTACGAGGAGGTGGTCGACAAGTGCCTCGTCAAGGAAGTGGAAGGCCGCTTCCAGACCATGCTCGAGGTAAAGGCTGCGCTCGACCAGATAGCGGAAGGTGGCGTGCCCAAGTTCGCCCTCGCCGCGAGCTCGAAAGGGGTTTATCGCGCGCGCCGCAGGCCCATCAGCGTCACCCCCATCTTCTCCAGCGTTCCCCCCGACTTCCGCTCGCCGGGTCGGAAGAAGTGGTGGGTCTTGCCCGCTATTGGCCTTCCCGCGCTCGCCGTCGCGGGCTTCTTGGCGCTACGCCCCGAGCCTGCCGAAATCAAGCCGGCGGTCGCTTCCGCGCCCCCCGTCGCCCTCCCCCCGCCCGTCCGCGAGCGCGAGCCCGAGGTGAAGGTCGTGGGTGAGACCAAGGAGGTGCACCTCATCCTCTTCCCCCTCGACGCTCGCGCCTACCACGGCAAAGAAGACCTCGGGATGATGCCGGTCACGGTCGAGCTCAAGCCTGGAGAGGTGAAGCACCTCACCGTGGCTCGACGTGGGTACGTGACGCGACGCCTCATCGTCGACGGCAGCAAATCGCGCCTCGTGGTCGGCTTGGTCGCGGAGGGCGCCGAGAAGAAGCTCCCCATCGGTCAAGCCGAGCAAGCTGCGGACGAAGCGGCCGAGCGCGCCGCCGTTCCCGCCGCGGCGAAGCGCAAGGCCGAGCCGGAGCCCGCTGCTCCACCGCCAGCCGAAACGCCGCCCGCACCCGCCGCCTCGAACTGAGGCGCCCATGCAGCGGCCCGGAGCTCTCGGAGCCTCCGACTAACCGGTCCGCTCGAGCTCGCGGGCGGGAGATTCGGACGCGCTCGCAGCGCTCGGTGTGCTCCGCGCCCCCGGCTTGCGCTTGGCGGCCCAGTACATGACGGCGGGCAGGACCAGCATCGCCGAGAACTGCGTGGAGACCTCACCGATCGCCGCGGCGAGCCCGAAGCTCCTCACCGCGCCGTTGATGCTCAGGAGGAGCGCCAGGTAGCCGCTCATCGTCGTCAGCGAGCAGGCGATGACGGCGCCTCCGGTCTCCACGAACGCGCGCTCGATACCCTCGGCGCCCTCGAGCTCGCGGCGCTTCATGATGTTGATGGCGTAGTCCGCGCCGGCCCCGATGGCGACAGGCAGCGCCACGAAGTTCAAGAAGTTGAGCTTGATCTGCGCGAAGTAGAGGGTACCGACCAGCCAAGAAATCCCTAGCAATAGGGTGGCGAGCGCGCCCCAACCAGCGCGGCGCCAGCGGAACGCGAACATGATCACGAGCAGCGTGCCGACGAGGCTCGTCAGCGCCACACGCGGAGCGTCCTCGGCGATGTTCAGCAACATGTCCGAAAACACGACGGCGTCTCCCGTGCCGCGAATGACGTCGCCGTTCGGCAGCGTCACGGTCCGGAAGCTGTTTGCCCAGAGCATGAGGTAATGAGCGTCGTTCAGGCTGCGTCCGGCCGCGGGGGAGACGTAGATGACCTTGCCGACGTCGCCGTTCTTCTCGCGGAAGGGGCGCGCCACCAGCTCCGGCAAGTCCGCGATCTCGATTGGACGAAGCTCGCGCGGAATGTGCGTCGAGATCTGCTCGAAGCGCTCCTCCGTCACGAAGCCGCGCTTGTGAGCGCGCTCCACGCGGTCGAGCGTCTCCTTCAAGAGCTCGATCTTCTTCTCCTGATCGGTCGGGAGCAGCGAATAGACGCTCACGACCTTGTCGAAAGGCTTGTCGTGCGCCGGCGCGGAGTCACGTCGCCGCTCGAGCTCCGCCACCAGGGGCTTGACCTGATCGAGGCGCTCGACGAGGACCGCGCGCCCGCCCTGGTTCAGCCTCCCCGCGATCTTGTTGACCCGCGTGCTGAGGCGCCCGGCCGAAGTGGGGCTCTGCTCCTCGTTCAGGATCTTACGAAGGTCGTACTCCATCGGGTCGCCGGTGAAGTAGAGGACCGATCCGATCGTGCCCGCGACACCGAGCAAGATGCCGACGAGCGCGACCGGGATGGGCAAGGTCTTGGCCAGCCACGCGAAGGGGCGCCCGTAGGTCGCGCCGAGCTTGTCGCGCCACGAGGGCTCGAGCGGCAACGGAGCGATGCGCTCGCTCAGCACGAAGATCGCGGGCAACACGGCGTAGGTCGCGATCCAGCAGAGGAGCATGCCCGCGCCGCCGATGATGCCGAAGTGGCGGAAGCCACGAAAATCCGTGGTCATCAGCGCGCCGTAGGAGACCATGGCCACACCGACGACAGCGAGCGTCGCCTCGCAGGTCTCGACCGAGGCCGTCCTCACGGATTCGGCGACGTCTTGCTTTTGGGAGCGGCGCGCCTCGAGGTAGCGCGCCATCCAGATCACCATCGCGTTGATGCCGTTACCGGCGATGATGCTCACCAAGAACCCGGTCGCGATGTTCAAGTACCCGACCGAAAGCCGAGCGAAAGCGAGCGACCAGATGCAGCCGATGCCGATCGAGAGCCCCAGGGCGAGGAGCGAGCGGACGCGCAGGAAGTAGAGGAAGACCACGAGCAAGACCAGGGCGACTCCGCTCGCGCCGATCTTGACGAGGTCCTCGTTCACCACCTTGTACTGCTCCGCGCTGGTGATGAGGTTGCCGGTGAACGAGAAGCGGAAATTCGGGTCTACCTTGGTGTAGCCGCCCTGCTCGATGAGCTTGGCGACGAGCTCCTCGAGGTCGTACGCGCGCTGATCCATCGAGGGCAACGTGGTACGGACCAGGATCGCGGCGAGGTGGCCATTCTCACCGATGTAGTAGCCGTCCATCCCGGGCGCCTGCTTGCGGAGCTCGGCGAGCGCGTCCTTGAAGCGCTGCTCGAGCTTCTTGTCGTCGGGCGGCGCTCCCGCAGCCTCGCCCTCGTCGTCGAGCCCGAGATCGAGCCCCGCCTTCTTCGCGACCTCACGGTCGTAGGCGCCCACGACCTCGTCATGAAGCTCCTGAATGTCCTTGAGGGAGGCGTAGAGGTGCTTGTTGTCCTCGAAGAAGCGCTGCGCGTCCTTCGGGCCGGGGTCGACGGCGGTGACCAGATCCGGCGGAAGAGCTCGGAGCTTCGGCGTCATCTCGTCCACGAAGCGCTTCAAGAGCTCCGTGTTCTGGCTCTCCGCCACGACGGTGAGGGTCGACGCCGAGGACAGGCGCTCGTTCACCTTCCGCAGCTCGAGCACGCTCGGCTTGTCGTCCGGCAAGAGCTCCTGGAACGCGGTGCGGATTCGGAGCGAGCTTACCGCCCAGGCGCTCGGGATCACCGTGACGATCGCGAGCAGCAGCACCAACCAAGGACGTCGCGTCTGGAAGTCTGCCAGCCGCGCCACCAGCCTCTGCAGAGCGCTCAGCTTCATGGGCGCGGGGAGCTTGGGTCGAGGCCCCCTCCAAGTCAATCAGCCACGGGCCGAATCGTCAGGTTTTTCACGCCCGAGGAGCCATTTTTGCACCATTCGCCTCGGCCTCGGCGCTCGTCGCGTCCGAGTGGGACGGATCGATCGCCGAGAAGACGCGGCCCGGAGCCACCGAGCGTGAGCCCTGATCACTCGCGGCGCAGCGCTTCCACGGGGTCGAGCTGAGCCGCGCGCCGCGCGGGCAGGAGGCCGAAAAGCACGCCGACTCCGATCCCGAAAGACGCGCTCAACGCGATGCCGCCAGGCGAGATCACGCGGACCCATCCCATCCATTTCGCGACCACGGTGGCCAGGGTCATCCCGAGCACGACACCGGCGGCGGCCCCGACCAGCGACAAGACGAGCGCCTCCGCCAGGAATTGCAGCATGATCTGGCGAGGCGACGCGCCGATCGCCGCTCGGATCCCGATTTCTTTCACGCGCTCGGCCACGGACACGAGCTGAATGTTCATGATCCCGAGACCGCCGACCAGCAGCGCCACTCCGGCGATACCCTGCAAGAGCCCCTTCAGGATGCTCGACGTGCGTTGCACCGCCCTCACCACTTCGGCGGGTGTACTCACGACGAAATCGTCGAAGTCTCCGGCCTCGAGCTCGTGAGTCCGCCGCAAGATCTCGGTCACCTCGTTGCGCGCCGTGTCGAGCAGCTCCGGCATCGCGGGCTCGACCTCGATGAAGGTGAACTCGTGTCGCTGATCGACGTAGGTCGTGTAAGTCGTGATCGGCATCAGCGCCACGTCGTCGAGATCCGAGCCGTTGGTCGAGGTCCCCTTCGACGCGAGCACGCCGATCACGCGACAGGACAGCGTCTCCGAGATTTGAACCGTCTTACCCAGCGCGTCACGCTCGCCGAACAGCTTGCGGCGCGGGGTCTCCCCGAGCACGCACACCTTGGCGCGCCCCGCCATGTCGGTCTCGTCGAACATGCCCCCTTGGGCGAAATGCCAGAAATGGGCAGGGAAGAAGCGCGGCGTCGTACCGTAGAGCAGGGTGAGCTGACGTTTCGCCTGGTAGCCGATGGCGCTGCTCTTTCGCATGATCGGCGTGGCGTAGGCGGTCGCCGTGGACTCGCGCCGGATGGCCTCGAGGTCCCGGTCGGTGAGCGGCCGCGTGTCCGTGCCGCGCGGCTGCTTGACGTCCACGATGGGCGCGACCCTGAGCACGTTGACGCCGAGCGCTTCGAACTGAGCGAGCACGGTCCTGCGCGCCCCTTCCCCGAAGCTCACCATGGCGATGAACGCGCCGACGCCGATGGTCAAGCCCAGCATGGTCATGATGCTGCGGCCGGGGTGCCGGTACAGCGCCCGAAAGGCCGTCTCGGAGAAATCGACCGGGACGAGCCTCATTGGCTTCGGAGCTCCTCGCCAGGAGGCGCGTCGCTCAGCCTGCCGTCGCAGATGAAGACCTGCCGGTCAGCGTGCGCGGCGATGGCCGGGTCGTGCGTGACGAGCAGCACGGTGACGCCCTCGTGTTCCCGGAGCGACAGCAAGAGTTCCAGGATCTCGTTACCCGTATGGGTGTCGAGCGCGCCGGTGGGCTCGTCCGCCAGCAAGAGCGGCGGGCGGCACGCGATGGAGCGCGCGATGGCGACGCGCTGCCGCTCACCGCCCGAGAGCTGCGCCGGAAGATGTCCGGCGCGCGCGCCGAGGCCGACGCGCTCCAGCAGCGCTGCCGCGCGCGCCTCGCGCTCCGCTCGCGGCACCCCCGCGTAGTGGAGCGGCAAGACGACGTTCTCGAGCGCCGTGCAATCCGGGATGAGGTGAAAGGACTGGAACACGAAGCCGAGGTAGTGAAGCCGCACCCAGGCGCGCATCCCGCGATCGAGCCCCGACACGTCGGTCCCGCCGAGCAGGTAGCGACCGCTGGTCGGCCTATCGAGGCACCCGAGGATGCTGAGGAGCGTCGACTTGCCGGAGCCGGACGGACCGCGAAGCGCCACGAACTCTCGCTCCGCTAGCTGGAAATCCACGTCCACGAGCGCTCGCACCAAGGTGCCGTCGGAGCCGTGAACCTTCGACAGGTGCTGCGCGTCGATGACGAGCGCGGCCATCACTTCTTCCCGAGTGAGATGCCGGGCCCGGACTCGCTCACCCGCTCGGGATGAAGGAGCCCCACGACCACCTCGGACCCAGGTTGGAGCTTGCTTTTGTCCGGAGCGACGATCTCCGTGTAAGAGCCGTCCGAGAGGCCTGCCTTCACGTCCACGGGCGTGAGGTTCACGCCGTCCTGGGACACGTAGATCCTCGAGCGCGGCTTCGCAGCGCCGTCTTCGGGCGTGAACCGGAATGCAGCGTCGCGAACGGCGAGCACGTTCGTCACATCGGCCACGAGGATCCGCACGCTCGCGCTCATGCCCGCCCGGAGCGCATGATCGGGGTTCTCTGCGATCAGGAGCACGGGATAAACGACGATCGACCCGCTCTTCGTGGAGTCGACGCCCACTCGCGAGACGACTCCGCGGAATACCCGCTCCGGGAACGCCGGTACCGTAAACTCCACCGACTGCTCCGGCTTCACCGCGCCCACATCGGCTTCGGGGACCGAGACTTCCACCTGCATTCGCTCGAGCGACTTACCGATGACGAACAGAGGCCCCTTCTCGGGTGCTACCGGGGTCCCTACCCAGCGCGGCGCGTCGAGGACCACGCCGTCGACGGGCGCCCGGATCGTGAGCAGCGCCTGGTTCTCCTTCGCTGCCGCTCGCTTCTGTTCGATCACCTGACTCTCGGCCTCGGCGACGCGGAGCGACGCGGAGGCGCGCTGCTCGGCCGCGCGCGCGGCGTCGACGTCGATCTTCTTCGCGAAACGATCGGCGAAGAGCTTCTCGAGGTGGATCCGGCGCTCCGTGGCGGTCTCGAGATCGGTCCGGGCGAGCTCGAGGCGGCTCCTCGCGGCTTGGACACCGGCGAACGCCTCGCGCGTCTTCAGCTCGGCTTCGACGGGATCCAGCGTCGCGAGCGTCTGACCTTCCTTCACCTTCGCGCCGGGCTCCGCGAAGAGCTCGGAGATGGCGCTCGCCTGCGGCACGGGGACCTCGAAGCGCTCCTCGACGTCTACCCTGCCCGTCGCTTCCACCACGCGCTCGATGTGCCGGCGCTCGGCGGGCACGGTGCGATAAATCGCCGTATCGGTGGGCGCTCGGTCTCGAACGGAGAGCCACACGGCGAGGGCCACGGCGACCGCGAGCAGGAGCACGATGTAGAGCGGCTTTGCCCACCACGAGGGTCGATCGTGCCCTCGTGGAAGGACGAGGCGGTGGTCGGCGTGCTCGGCCTGAGACATGCGACGTGCAGCGAGTCGAAGCAAGCGACGTGCCCCGCGCCGGCGACGCAGCTTCGACGGATCGCGTCGTGACGTGACGAGCGTGACTGCCCCGCGCCTCACCGCGACGAGACGCACCAGGGCAGCTCGGGAGCGTCGCGATCTTGCGCAGCGCGAGCGCTCTGCAAAGCTTCGTCACCCTTGACGCGCGGGTTACGAAAATTCCTTCGCTGGTTCGGCAGCCTGCGAGCTCCGCTCGCGGCCCTCTCGGTGCTGGCCGGCGGCTCGTTGATCTCGCTCACCGGCCACCCCGAGGACGTACCGCTGCTCTCCGAGCTGCGTGGCGCGCTCACCCTCCCGGACCGCGACGCGGCCGCGCCGAGCGAAGCCGCGGGCTTGCTCTCGGTGTTCGCGCCCGTCTTCGCGCAGGAGCAGAGTTCGAGCACGCCGGAAGCGGACACACCGCTCCCCGTCGACTTCGACGGCGACTGGAAGGGCACGAACAACTGGCGAAACCTGACGAGCGCGGGGCGCGAGCTCGAACCCGCGGTGTACGGCGCCGCCGTGCTGACGAGAACGCACGCCTACCTGACCTACGTCCTCTTCTACCCGCGCGACTGGGTTTCTCCGTTCTGCATCGCCTACGTCTGTCACGACAACGACCTCGAAGCCGTGCAGCTCGTCGTCGAGCGCGCGGCGGGAGGCGCGCCGGCGAACCTCCTCTACGTCGAGACC
>JAEZYO010000848.1 GCA_023419055.1 Pseudomonadota bacterium
GGTCTCGACCGACCAGCTCGAAGAGCAGGCCGAGGCCCTCGAGCGCGAGCTCGGTGAGAGCGGCGACAAAGAGGTCGCCTCCCGCGTCATCGGCGAGCGGGTGATGGCGCGGCTGAAGAAGCTCGACGAGGTGGCTTACGTGCGCTTCGCGAGCGTCTACCGGTCGTTCAGGGACATCGACGAATTCATGGCCGAAATGGGCAAGCTGGTTCGCGCCCGCAATGACCCATGAGACAGCGATGAAGGACTTCGACAACGAGCTCATGGCCCGCGCGCTCAAGCTGGCGCAGGGCGGTGATCCCTCCCCCAACCCTCACGTCGGCTGCGTGATCGCCGACGGCAACCAGGTGGTCGCCGAGGCGTTCCACCAGGCGGCGGGGCTCGACCACGCGGAGGTCGCGGCGCTGAAGCTCGCCGGCGAGGCCGCGCGCGGCAAGACCCTCTACGTCACGCTCGAACCCTGCAACCACAACGGCAAGACGCCCCCCTGCGTCGACGCCATCCTGGCGGCGGGGATCAAGCGCGTCGTCATCGGTTGCCGCGACCCGAACCCCAACGTCTCCGGCGGGGGCATCGAGCGGCTCGAAGCCGCCGGAGTCCAGGTGCGCATCGGCGTGCTCGAGGACGAGGCGCGCCAGATGATCAAGCCCTGGGCGAAGTTCATCACGGACGGCGCCGCCTACTTGACCCTCAAGCTCGCGATCTCGCTCGACGGGCGCATCGCCACCCGCACCGGCGCGAGCAAGTGGATCACGGGCGCCGACTCGCGAGCGCGGGTACAGCTCCTGCGCTCGCAGCACGACGCGGTCATGGTCGGCATCAACACGGTGCTCGCCGACGATCCACGCCTGACCGTGCGCGACGTTCCGGGGCGCAACCCGATTCGCGTCGTAGTGGACAGCAAGCTCCGCCTGCCTCTCACGAGCCACGTCGTCACCACGCTGGACCAGGCGCCGACTTGCGTCATCACGACGACCGCCGCTCCTCGCTCGGCGGAGGAGGCCCTCGAGGCGGCTGGCGTGCGCGTCATCCGCGTTCCACCGACAGCCGAAGGCCGCTGCGAGCCTCACGCCATCTTGCGCGAGCTCGCGGCGCGACAGGTCGTGAACGTGATGTGCGAAGGCGGCGCCGAGCTCGCGGGCTCGCTCCTCGCTGCCGCGCTCCCTCAAGAGCTCCACGTCTTCGTGGCGCCGGTGATGCTCGGTCCGCGCGGGCGGCCCGGCGCGGTCGACTGGGCGGGCCCCGAGAATCCGGGGGATGCGCCTCGAATCGAGCCGGCGCACTGGGAGCTCTGCGGGAGTGACGCGTACGTCTGGGGGCCCGTCACGTTTCCGCGCAAGGTCTCGCGCACGAGCCCCGGCGGCTGAGCCGCTAGCGCCGTGTCCAGCGCTAGCTCGGTTTGCGGGAGGGGGGATCGAGTGTTAAATTCCGCCGGGTTATGGCCATTCGCGAAATCCTCGAGTACCCCGACCCGCGCTTGCGCGAGCCCGCCAAGCCGGTTGCCGCCGTCACGCCCGAGATTCAGGCGCTGATCGACGACATGGCAGAGACGATGTACGCAGCTCCGGGCTGCGGTCTCGCCGCCAACCAGATCGGGGTGGACGCGAGGATCTTCGTGGTCGACTGCGCGGGCGAGGACGAGCCGAGCGATCTTCGCGTCTTCATCAACCCGGAGATCATCGAGAAGGACGGCCAGGTCGTCTGGAACGAGGGCTGTCTCTCCTTCCCCGGCGTCACCGAGGAGATCAAGCGCGCGGAGCGCGTGAAGGCGCGCGCTCTCGATCGAGACGGTAAGCCCTTCGAGGTCGAGGCGGACGGTCTGCTCGCGGTCGCCATCCAGCACGAGCTCGACCACCTGAACGGCGTCCTCATGATCGACAAGCTCTCCGCGCTCAAGAAGCGGATGATGGGGAAGAAGCTCGCGAAGGCTCGCCAAGAGCACGCGAGCACATAAGCACGCGCTGACGTCGCGGCGCCCGAAAGGACGCGCTTCAACGCGAAGGCGGGCGCGAGAACATCGTGCTCTCGAGGATGATCCCTCTCGAGCGCAACACCTCGGCCACGTGGGGCACGGCTCCGCTCGGCACGAAGGACCCTTCGATGGCGCCGCCTGCAGCGGTGCGGTCCATCACGAAGGTGAAGACGTCCTGCGTGTGGATCGCGTCCGCGCTCGCTCCGAGCATCTCCGCGACCCGTAGGACTCGGTAGCGGCCGTCGCGCAGGCGCGCGACCTCCACGCAAAGCTCGAAAGAGGCGGCGATCACCTCGCGCGCTGCAGCGGGGGTCGCCCCCTCGGCGGTCAGAGCCGCGCAAAGGCGCGAGAGGCCGCGGCTCAAGCTCGGCGCGGCGCAGCTCGCGACCACGCCGTCGGCGCCGTCGGCGATCGCATCGGTCACGCTCGAGCTGATGGGACCCGACGAGAGCTCGACGAGCAGCCGCGCGTTCGGCAACCTGGAAGCGACCCGGATCGCGCGCTTCAACTCCTGACCACCGAGCTCGGCGTCCACGCGCGCCATCGACGGGCTCGGGGGAGCCATCGAGCTCGAGATCCAGACGGGCGCGCCGTCGCTCGCGCCGAGAGACAACGCGCTCTGCAGCTGCTCACAGCCGCCGTCGCGAGCGCCCACGACGAGGACGTTGAGCCGCGCCGTGACGCACTGTTGGAGCAGGGTCGCGATCGCGCGCGAGATCGTCCCGCGACGCACGAGCTCCTCGAGCGAGGTCGCGACCGAGCGTGGCCTGCGCAGGATCGCCACCGCATTGCCCGAAGCGCCGAGCACCGCTTCGAGCCGCATGCCGTCCGGCAACGAACGCTCGAGCGCCGACTCGTTCGTCGCGAGCGGCGTGCCCGCGCTCTCGCAGAGCCGTTGAATCGCCCACCTGAGCGCGGTCTCCGAAGAGAAGCCCGCCTCGACCGACTTCTGCGACCCACGCACGACCGAGATGCGATCGAAGCGGCTCACGCCGACCTCCAGCACCTGCGGATCGCGAATCAGCTCGGCAAGAGGTCCGAGATCCAGGAGCTCGGCCCGCGCGGCGCGCATCACGCGCTCCGAATCGATGCTCGGGTTGGCGCTCTGCTGGTGAGCTCCCCAAGCTTCCCGGATCAGCCGATCGACGCTCGCGCGCGTGCCGCTGTCCGGGGCTCGGTTCAAATCATCCGGCGAAAGCCGCGCGGCGACGTGGCTTACGACCAGGCTCACGACGTCGCGCATGCCGGTCGTCTCGTCGAGCGCGAACTCTTCGTGCGTGACGCGTCCCGCGCTGGCGGCCTCTGCCGAAGACGCGGGCGTGAGCCTCAAGCTGTCCGCGGCGGCAGGGTTCGACGCCGGCACGCGCGGTGGCGAAGGCACCTGCACCGACTCGTCGATGCTGTCCGCGACTGGCCGCATCGATCCTTGCGACTGCGAGGAGTCGGCGGGACGAGGTTGATCGCGGCTGCTCTCGTCGTCCGGCACCACTCCCGCCGGGAGCTCGATGCGCAGGACGAAGTCGCCAATGTAAATGCGATCACCTTCACGAACGATCGTCGCCTGCGTGATTCTCCGACGGTTGACGTACGTACCGTTCGTGCTGTTGAGGTCGGTGACGATGAAGCGTCCGTCGCGATAGAGCAGACGCGCGTGGCGCTTGGAGACGTTTCCCTTCGGCAACATCAGATCGTTGCCCTGCACGCGTCCGACGCTGATCTCGGAAGCTTCGAAGACCTCGCGACGTTCAGCTCCGCCCTTCTCGTGAATCACCACGGCGAAGACGGGCGCTTTGGCAGTCGAGGTCGGCGAAATCACAGCAGAATAACGATGACGAACCTGACGGCCTCGTGTCAACGCACTCGGGACGTCCCCGTGAAATACTCTCTCAGACCCCTCGGGTCCCCGATGACGGAAGAGTGATCGAAACGCGTCACGGCCCGGCGACCGAAGGGCCGCCGAGCCGTTCCAACGGAATCAAACTCGTGTTCTCAGAGGTCCGGGCTGGCGGACGGGGCATCACCCCGAACTTCGCTGGCGACGAGCGACAGCAACTCACCCGCGAGCGCCATCACGTCGCGCTCACTGAACCCGCCCGACCGCACCTCGCGATAGATGTTCTTCGCGAGAATCGAAACGGCGCGAGCGTCGGGAACGCCCGCCTTGATTTGGTTTGTTTCTGCCATGGTTGTAATCCGGGCGCTTCGGCCCGGTCCGCGCGCGGCAAGTATCCAAGAATGATGCCGAGGCACTTTGGTCGCAAAAATCGCGGCAACTTGAGGAGTCGCTCGGTCAACCCGCGTACCCGGCTTCGCACTCGTGGCTTCTTCCGCTGCGTAACGGGCAGTAGATTACGCGGCCACTGAAACTGGTCAGACCAGCTAGAATCAACCGGTCGCGGGGTAAGACCGGACCAGCTTCTTCTCTGGCCGCTCGACAGAGGAGAGCAAGCTGGTGATGAGCTCGCGCCCATCGTCACCGAAGTAGAGAGCCTCCCCCGGCTGGGGCGGTGCCATGGACGGGATGGCGGCGCCGTTCCGGTGGAACTTCACTCCGCCGGTCAGTCTTCGATTGACCGCCAGGTGCGAGTCGAGCCATCGCCCCGTCTTACGGTCCCGAACCGCGACGCAGACCTCCCCGCGGAAGTGGTACTCGGTGTTTCGGGTCACGTACATGCGGTGCACGCGACGCTCGGGGCCGGGATAGCTGCTCTCTTTTTGCATCGAATCGCTCCTCCGATTGTCTCCATTTGAGGAGCAGCGAGCGCTCGCGGCCAAGTTTCGGGAGCTCGGAGCCGAACCTCCCACTTCGGCAAGCACTTCGACAAATCGAGAAGGGCGTAGCCTTCTTGCACCAGCCGGGCTCCGGCAGCGTACGATTTCGTTCGTGATCCCGAGGAGCCCGCGCAGAGAGTCGAGAACGCGCTTCGCGGCGACGCGCTTCGTCGAAGGGGGACGAGCGGCGGCTCGCTCGACAGGAGCGTCGCGTGGCGCGTAAGAGCAAGGGCCCGGGGTTGCGAAAGACGCGCGGCGTCGTGCTCCTGCACGAGCGAAGCCTCGAGCTCCTGCAGTCGAGCGACTACGGCTGGCGAGAGATCTTCGAGTCGGCGGACGTGATGAGCGAGGGCGCCACGCGTAGCGAACCCGACGGCAAGACCTACTACGGCTCGACGAGCGTGCTCCTGCCGCTGTACTCGAACGGCGGCCGCATCCCGGATGCGCACGCCGACCAGGTCGCGAAGCTCCTGGAGCACGATCCTCACGCGCGCTTGCGGGCGGTGCGCATCGCTTGCGTCGAAGCGCAAGTGCGATCCGTCGCCCCCATCGGCCGAATCCGCGCCGAGCTCTGCGTGCGACGGGTGACGCGCGGCATCCGCGTGGACGTGGACGTCGAGGCGAAGGTGTTCGAGCAAGCGGCCCGGCCGGCGCGCAGGGCAGAGGCGAGCACCAAGCGGACGCGCGCGTCTTGAATCGAGCACCCTTCGTCGCCCACGCGCTCGGCGCGCGGAACGCGCCCCGCGCTCGGGATCAGGAACAGTCAGACCGGGGAGTCAAGCCCTTCTCGGCTCGTGCGCGCGCACGAGTCGCGCGGAATCGGCGCGTCCCCTTCCGCGACACGACGTCGTCAAAGCGCGGGCAATCACCGCCGGCTTCTCGACCAGCCCACGCCCCCTTGACAGCCAAGCGCGCGCGGAAGAATTGATCGTCCTGCTTGGATCGCATCGCCATGGGTCGTAGAAAACGTCGCGACGACAAAATCATCCACGTCGTGTTCGGCCCAGGCGGCGGTCGAGTCGAGCGGAACAAGGAACAGCGCCCCGCGCGCGAGGACGGCGCTGCGCCCGGCCGCGAGCCGCTCACCGACTTCTTCACGCGCAGCGAGATCTCTCGCCTCCTCGACATCACTCCGGCGCGCTTGCGCACGCTCGATCGCGCCGGCGTCGTGTCGCCCACGGGGCGCAGGCTCGGTCGCCGCGCGTACACCTTCTCCGATCTCATCGCGCTCCGCACCGCGCAGTCTCTCTTGCAGCGCAAGGTGCGCCTGCGCGACGTGACGCGAGCGGTGGGGTTGCTCAAGCGCACGCTGCCCAAGGTGACTCGGCCGCTTCAAGAGCTCCGCATCGTGTCGGATGGACAGCGCGTGGTGGTGCGGAGCCACGACGGCGCGTTCGAGCCGCTCACCGGTCAGATGCTCCTCGACTTCGAGGTGCGCTCGCTGCGCGACGACGTCGTGCGCGTGCTGCGCCCATCAGCCGGGCGCGAGCGGGCCCGCACGGCGTACGAGCTCTACCTCCGCGCGAGCCAGCTCGACGAAGATCCCCCGACCATGGATGAGGCCGAGCGCCTCTACCGTCAGGCCATCGGCCTCGACCCCTGGCTCGCCATCGCCTACACGAACCTCGGTAACATCCGCTTCCGCCGGCAGGACCCGGAAGCCGCCGAGCTTTTGTATCGAAAAGCCCTGGAAATCGACGCTCGGCAGCCCGAGGCTCAGTACAACCTGGGCTACGTCACGCTCGAGCGGGGGGACCCGGAGGGGAGCATTCCGCTGTTCCTCGGCGCCATCCAGGCGGACCCGAAGTTCGCGGACGCGTACTTCAACCTCGCCATGGCGTACGAGCAGGTAGGCGACTCCCAGAAGGCGCGCCCGTTCTGGAAGAACTACATCCAGCTCGAGCCTGCGGGCACCTGGACCGAAATCGCAAAGCGCCACCTCTGAGCGCGCGACCGAGCGTCAGCAACCGAGCTTGATGTGGCGGAGCGACGGCAGCGAGCCGCGCACGTCCTCGATGCGGCGACGCTCGACGCCCACGGTTCGAAATCCGATCCCGTCGGAGCACTCCGCGATCACCGTGCCCCACGGATCGGCGACGAGCGAGTGCCCGTAGGTCTTTCTTCCGCCGGGGTGAGTCCCCCACTGGGCCGCGGCGGCCACGTAGCATTGACTTTCGATCGCGCGCGCGCGGAGCAGGACGTGCCAATGATCCTTACCGGTGTGGAGCGTGAACGCCGCCGGGACCACGAGCACCTCGGCTCCCGCGTTCACCAGCCTGCGGTAGAGCTCGGGGAAGCGCACGTCGTAACAGGTCGACAGTCCGACCTGGAAGCCCGCCAGGTTCAGCACGCGCGTCTCGTCGCCGGGGGTGGTGCTGCTCGACTCACGAAGCGCGGTGCCGTCGGCGAGGTCGACGTC
>JAEZYO010000853.1 GCA_023419055.1 Pseudomonadota bacterium
GCCGCGCCTCCGAAGCCCGCTCCGGCCGCGCCTCCGAAGCCCGCTCCGGCCGCACCTCCGAGAGCTTCCTTCGAGTCGCTCGATCTCGACATGGACTTTCTCGGCGACTGGGACCCCGGCGCGGCGCGAAAACCCGCCGCCCCTGCGCCACCCCCGAAGCCGGCGGCTTCGCCACCTGCAGCAGCAGCGCCCACCGTTTCCAAACCGGCCGCTTCGCCACCCGCCGCAGCACCCACCGTTTCCAAACCGGCCGCTTCGCCACCCGCTGCAGCACCCACCGCTTCGAGACCAGCCGCACCTGCCGCAAAGCCGGCCCCGGCCCCGCCCACGGGCGCAGCCAGACCCGTACCTCGGGCGCCAGCCGAGAAGCCGACCGCCGCAGCCACACCGCCTGCTCCGCAGGCGCCCACTGTCGCTACGCCGGCCAAGCCTCCGGAACCTTCAGCCGAGAAGCCGGCGCCGGCGGAGAAGTCGGTACCCCGCAGGCCAGCCCCTCGGCCCGCCGAACCGGATCGCCCGACTAGCGCAGCGCGGCCGCAGGCACCTGCAGCGCGACCGCAGGCACCTGCAGCACGCCCGCAGGCCCGCGCGGCTCAAACCTCCTCACCCGACCTCAGTGAGGACCGCATCCGCGCGCTCCACGGCAAGCTCAACGAGCTCAAGAAGCTGAACCGCGAGGAGGGCCAGGTGTCGCTGGACGGGCTCACCAAGTCACTCCGCGCGACGCAGGAAAAGCTCCGCGAAAAGCACGCAGGCCGGCGCATCGACTTCGATGTCGTCATCAAAGACGGCAAGGCGGTCGTGAAGCCAATCGTCCGATGACGAAGGGAGAGCCCGGGGTCTCGTAGACGAGATCCTCGAGTGGGTCTCCCGGCCGGGCCGACTTTACGCCCGGTCAGCTCTGATTGGCCGCGCGGCGCTGAGTCCCGCGAGCGACGTCTTCGCTGCGGGTCTCGATGTACACGTCACAGTCGCAGAAAACGATCGTGCAGGACTTTCGCCCCGTCTCGTTCATACGAGCACAGAGCTCCGAAAATTCGGGATCGGAATCCACGACATCACCCTCGATGGGGCTGCGCGTTTCCTGATCAAAGCGACAGTTGTCGATAGCGACCCAAAGACCCTTGAACTTGTCAGACCGGCAAACTTCCGGCCAGGTCATCCGCGTCGTCATGTTGGCGAGTTACCTCGGTGCGCTTTCTTGCTGGGCATGGCCACCTGCCTGACAGAGTCAGATGTAGGTGGATGTACTTCCGCCGCAACCATCGATAGCGCTCGGCCCATCTAATTCCACGCCCTTGAACCCGTCAAGCGCACCCCGGGAAGCAAACCGACCGACCGACCGACGATCGATTGGCAACCCTGCGAATTCCCAGATGGACCACGAACCTAAGACTCTCGAGGGATTTTGTCACCTCAGGGTCGCGGGCCGGCCACGCCGACACTTTTTTAGCAACCGCCGCCGCTGGAAGCCCGATGAGGGGGACGGGACCAAAGGAGATCCCTCGACATGACCACCAGCATCGAAAAGGGCGGGCCAACCCCGCTCGTCAGCGCCACTCCGACTGCATACAGAACGACCGCGACGCCACATCGGCCGTTTCAAGCCGTGATGAGCGCGGGCGCCGACGCCGTGATGAGCGGCGCCGAAGCCGCGGTCACCGAGCTTCCCGGCGGCCCGGTCCTCGCCGCGTCATTCCGCTCCTCGCCCAGCGCACCAGCGCACCTCACCGCGACGGGTTCCGGCGCAGCCTCCACGACCCCGACGGGAGCGGACTCATCTGGTTCGAGCGGCGAGCCGAAGGTGGAGAACCTGCTCTCGGAGACCGCCAACCAGAACCTCTACTTCCTGCAGCTTCAAGAATCGCTCGCCGCGGAGAATCGCCAGTACACGGCGCTGTCGAACGTCCTTCGCGCTCGCCATGAAACGGTGAAGAACGCGATCGGGAACATCCGGTAGACTACGGTCATGGGCATCGATGGCATCGGTAAACCGCCTGGCGCCCCTCCACTCGAGGGGCCGTCCGGTGCGTCGGGCGCAGCCGGCACGGGCGCAAGCTTTCGTGTCGAAGACACCGCGCCCGCGTCGAGTGTTCAGACGAGCGAGCTCGAGAAGCTCGCTCGTGGAGAAATCTCGCTCGACGACTACCTCGACGCGCGTGTTTCCGAGGCCGTTCAGCACCTCGAAGGCAGGCTGAATACCGAGCAGCTCGCGTTCGTGCGCCAAACCTTGCGAGACGAGCTCGCTACCGATCCCGTATTGGTCGAGCTCGTCCGGCAAGCCACCGGGAAGACGGTGGGGTGAGAAGCCGTCCAGAGCTCACTCATTTCACTCGAGAAGCGGTGGAGCTCGGTGCGTTGCTCGAGCGTTGGGGTGAGCCTGCAACGCTCGCGCTCGCGGACGGACGCGTCTTCGTCGACGGGCGGCGCGCGCTCGAGCCGACGCTCGCTCTCGAGGCCCACGCGCGAGTCGAGGTCTATTCCGCGCGCGAGACGATTCATGAAGAGCTGCGAGTGCTCGGCCGCTGGGGCGGCATTGCCGCGATCGTGAAACCGCCCGGTCTGGCAACCGAGCCGGACCACGCGGGCATTTCGAACAGCGTCGTGGCGCGCGCAGCCGAGCTGTTCTCGCTCGACCGCGAGCGAGTGCACGCCTGCTCGCGGCTCGACGTCGGCGTGAGCGGCGTCGTGCTGCTCGCTCTCGACGCGGAGGCACGCCGTGTGGTCGCGGCCTGGCGCGAGCAGGGTAAGTTGCAGCGCCGTTACGTGGCGCTCGCCGTTCGGGTGCCTTCACCCGAGAGTGGCATCTGGCGTCAGCCGATCGGGAAAGCGCGGGGCTTGCGCCGCAGCGTGGGCGGGCACGAGGCGCGCGCTGCGGAGACTCGCTATGCGACGGTGGCTTCCACTCCAAAGGGCGCGCTGCTCGGCCTCGAACCGGTGACCGGCCGCACGCACCAGCTCCGCGTGCACTCGTCACACGCGCGCTCTCCTCTATATGGAGACCCGACGTACGGCGGTCCTCGAACGATCGTCCGTCCCGATGGCTCGGTCGATGCGCTCGGACGAGTAGCGCTTCACGCCGCGTGGGTGCGCCTTCCTCTCGAGAGCGGAGTGCGCGTGGAAGCTCCGATCCCCACAGAGCTCGAAACCCTGTGGGTATCCTTGGGAGGACAGCCGAGCGACTTCGAGCTCGCCCTCGCGGATCCCCTCCCGACGGGAGCGTGATAGACCCTCGGCGTGCGCTCCTGGTCGCTAGCTCTCGTTGCCCCGCTCGTCGCCTGCGCGTCCGGGCATCCGCCCAAGGCAAACGAAGCCGGGCCCGGGATCGTGTTTCCCGCCGAGTTTGCTGAGAGCAAAGGCGCGAGCGAAAGTACGACGACGGTCGCGGCGCGGAAGCCGCAGCCGAAGCCCGAACCGAGTGAGCCACCGAAGGGAAGCGCTCCGGATCCGGAACCGCTCCGTCAGGCCGATCAGTACGAATACGTGGTCGTGTACGAGCGCGGCAGCTTGCGTGTAGCGAGCGTGCGCAGGGTCACCTACCCGAACCCCGTGGTGACGGCTCGCCGCATGGGGCGCTACGCGATCGAGCTCTGGATCGGTCAGGAGCTCATCGATCGCGTGAGGTTCGACTTTCCGCTCACCGCCGCAGACGAGCCGCGCGCAGGTGGTCCGGAGCCACTGAACGCTCCGCAGCCGAACCTCGGCGGAGGGGTCACGGCGTCGCAGAAGCTGTTGGTCCCCGCCGCAGAGCGCGCACGGAGAGCAGTGCTGGTCGATCGCGCCACGAACGCTCGCACCGAGCTACCTTGGCCCCCCGACCGGAGCGCGGGCAAACCCGCTGCCGAAGCTGCACCGAACGTCACAGGCGGCGGCTCCTGACACTGGTTCGGAGGGAGTAAGGTCGCGCCGCGACCGCCCGTTAATTGATGGCGAAGCCCCTCGGCTTCGTGCAACGCTACGGGCCTCCTATGCAGTGTGAAGCTTGCGGCACGGCCAATATCGACGGCGCGCGCTTCTGCGCTAAGTGCGGTGCGCTGATGGCGCTCGAAGAGGAGGGACCGGATCCGCTGGTCGGTCAGCTCATCGGCGGGCGCTACCGCGTGACGGGCGTGCTCGGCGAAGGCGGTATGGGCAAGGTGTACGTGGGCGAGCAGCAAATGGGCTCGACCATCCGCAAGGTCGCGATCAAGACCTTGCACCAGCACCTGTCGAAGGATCCCTCGGTCCTCGCGCGCTTCCACCGCGAGTGCGGCACGGTCGCGCAGCTCGAGCACCCGAACACCATCAAGTTCTTCGACTTCGGTTCGACCCAGGACGGCACGCTCTACATCGCCATGGAGTTCGTGGCGGGGCAGCCGCTCTCGGAGGTGATCGAGAAGGAGGGGCCGCTCAGCCCCGAGCGCGTGACCAAGATCATGCGCCAGGTGTGCGGCGTGCTCGACGAGGCGCACCTTCAGGGCGTGATCCACCGAGATCTCAAGCCCGAGAACATCGTGCTCACGAACCGCGCCGGCGAGATCGACTTCGTGAAGGTGCTCGATTTCGGCATCGCTGCGCGCACGGAGAGCACGGACACGCAGAAGGAGCAGAAGCTCACCCAGCAGGGCATGGTGCTCGGCACCCCGCCGTACATGAGCCCGGAGCAGTTCACCGGTAAGGCGCTCGACGCGCGCAGTGACATCTACTCGCTCGCCGTGATGGCGTACGAGATGCTCACGCGCAAGCTGCCTTTCGAGGCGGACACGCCCTGGCAGTGGGCGACGCAGCACATGACCGCGCAGCCGATCCCGTTCGAGGTCTCGGCGCCGGCCACGAACATCCCTCCCGCCATGAAGGCGGCGATCTTGAAGGGCCTGTCCAAGAACCGTGAGGATCGCGAGCCCACGGCCCGCGACTTCTTCGCCGAGTTCAGCGAAGGCGCCCGCATGACCGTGGTCTCGAACCCGAACCACGCCGCCACGGGCACGGCTTCGATGGAAGCCCTTCCTGATTTCGGCGGTGCCGGCACGGCCCCCACCGCTCCAGGCGGTCCCTCGCCGGGCCCCGCTCATCGCCCCGCCCCCACCGCCCCGGGCGTCGCGATCGCGGCTCCCGTGCTCGCTCCGGCCCCCGTGGCCAAGGGTAAGCACGGCGGCGGCAAGGGGCTCGTGATCGGGCTCGCTGGCCTCGGCGGTGTGCTCGTGATCGCCATGGCCGTCGTCGCCGTGCGCTCGATGAAGCCGGATGACGAGGTCATCGGTCCCACCGCGGGCAGCGGTGGAACGGGCAGCGCCACCATCGGCGGCCCCACCGCAGAGGTTCTGCCCAACCTCGGCACCGGCGAGGCCGTGCCGACGAACGCGCCGGCTACTGCTGCGCCCTCGGGCACGACTCCCGAACCCACCGCGACGACCCCGGCCGGTACCAGCAAGCCGCCGGCTACCGGTGGAGCCAACACCGGTACCGCCACCAAGCCGCCTCCCGCGAAGGACCCCTGCGACGCCTGCATGGCCGCCGCGTCGAGCGGCAACATCGCGAGCGCGGCGAGCTCGTTCAACAAGTGCACCGACGCGGGCAAGAAGTCCGCCTGCCAAGCTGCCGCGCGCGGCCAGGCGTCGGAAGCCGTGAAGAGCCAGGCCTTCAACGGGCAATGTGCTCAGGCCAAGGCGACCGCTCAGGCCGGCGCCGCCATGGGCATCAAGGGTCTCGACAAGGTCATCGCCAAGTCGAGCTGCAAGTAAGTCGCGCGAGCGGAAGCTCGGCGCCAGCGACGACGTATCACCCGCCCGAGGAAGGCTCGGTGCGTGAAGATGCAGAACGGTGTCGCGATCACGCTCGCCATCGGCGCCTCGGTCATCGCGCACCTGGCGACGCGCGTGTACTTTCCCGGGTCGCTACCTCTGTCCGAGATCGCAAAGCCGACTCGAGTGATCGAGCTCGAGCCTTGCGTGGACCGGTCCGAGAGCTCCGAGCGTGGCGACGCGCCACCAGCCGCGCCCTGTGACGCGTGCATGGCCGCTGCTTCGAGCGGCAACATCACGAGCGCGGCGAGCTCGTTCAACAAGTGCACCGACGCCGGCAAGAGGTCCGCCTGTCAGGCGGCAGCGCGCGGCCAGGCGTCGGAAGCCGTGAAGAGCCAGACCTTCAACGGACAGTGCGCCCAGGCCAAGGCGACCGCTCGGGCCGGCGCCGCGATGGGCATCAGGGGTCTCGACGAGCTCATCGAAAAGTCGAGCTGCAAGTAGCGACCGCGCTCACTTCGCGCGCAGCGCGGCAAGCTCCGCTTCGAGCGCCTTCACGCGAGCCAACGCCCCGTCCGCCCGAGCACGCTCTTGCTCTTCGAGCGTGAGCCAGGGCGAAGCGCCGTCCGGCGTATCGCTCACGACCGGGCACGCGCCGGCTCGAGGCACGAGCCAGGCATCGAGCAGTCCCGACTTCACGGGCTCGTCACCGAAGTGGCGGCGAACGAGCACGCCTGCCCGCGAGCGCTCCCAGAGCTGGAGAAGAACCGGACCACCGAGCGCCTTGGGCCCGAAGCGCCGAGGATCGAAGACCCAGAGCTCCTCCACGCCGATCACCGCGTACTTCTCCTGCACACGCCCGTAGTCCTTGTACGGGTGATGACGGCTCACGAACTCGATCGCGAGCCGGGGAACCTGGTGACCCGGCTGCCAGAGCCTCAAAGAATCGATCTCGCCGTCGCGGAAGCCGGGCGGCGGGTGCTCGATCCAGCAGAGGTCCGGGTCCACGCCCACCCGCGGGTTCGCCGCGTCCCAACGAATCGCCAGGTTTCTCGAGATCGTGCCGGGCAGTTGCTTCCGCCGGAGCCACGCGAAGAGGATGGACTTCAAGCGATCGACGAACTCGTCGTGTTCCGGCGACTCCGGCACCGGCACCTCCGGCAGCTCCCACTCGGGGAGCGACGTGGGCAGCGAATACTGCACGGCCACACGCGGCAGGTCGGTCACGACGCCGATCAGTTTACCGGAAATTCGAGTGATGGCGACGAAGGCTCGAAACCGAGGCCCTAGAAGCGGCCGTGAAGGCCGAGCTCGAGGCGCTCGCGGCGCGGCGCGAGGTCGAAGCCGACGTCCCGGAGCTCGAGGCCACCGAGCTTGATATCGTTCCGCACGAGCTCCGACTTCTGGCTCGCGATGCCTGCGATGATGAGCCCGACCGCGGTCGCCTGCACGAGCCCGTCGACGGTCATGAAGGTGATGGTTTCGACCTCGTCGAAGGCGCGGTTCACGCACTTCTTCGTCGTCTCGACGGTCGCCGCGCTGCAGGTGAACGAACGCGCGCCGATCGCCGCCCAGGGCCCGATGATCGGCACCGCGAGCCAACTCGTGCCGTTGCCGAAGTCTTCACTCGAGGCCACGAGCAAGCCCGTGAGGTATCCGATGCCGAACAGCACGCCGCCGCCGATGACGAGCCCGGAGTTGGTGCTCGTCTCCACGTGGTAGCCGGGCGGGATCGGAAGATCGTCGCGGTAGGGCAAGAGTGGAGGCCGGTAGACGAACGGCGCGGCAGGTTGGGGCGAAGGCGCAGGAGGTTGGAGGCGCGTGTCACGCGGACCGCGCTCGTCGAACACCCCTGGGTAAGGACCCTGCGCAGGCGGAGGAGCAACAGCTGGAGCGACAGGAGCCGGCGCGGGCGCGGGCGCGGCGGGAGCAGGCGCCGTCGGCGTGGAGCGCGGCTCGGGAGGAAAGGCGGCTCTCGACTGCGCCGACGCGATCGGCGCGGCACAGAAGCCAGACAACACGACTCCCACGAAGGCGGTTACAACCCGAGCCACTCTGCAGGATCTACCGTGTCTTTGCCGACGCGCACCTCGAAATAGAGTGCCGACGGGGTTCCGCCCACCGAGCCCAGCCGCTCACCGGCCTTCACCTCGTCGCCAACTTTCACCTCGACTGTAGCCAGGTTGGCAGACACGGTGTAGTGCCGCGCGCCGTGATCGATGATCACCGTCGTGCCGTAGTCCGCGTAACTGTCGGCGAATGCGACGCGACCGGCAAAAACCGCACGCACGACGGTGCCGGCGGGCGCTCTCATCTCGAGGCCGGGCCCCTGTGAGCTCGCCCGGCGGGCCGAACGAATCTCGCTGCGACCCGTGATGGGAAACGGCAGCCTTCCGCGCAGCGCTGCGAAGCCGGAGGCGAGATCGCTGGGATCGCTCGGACCGGGTGCGGCTCCGTACACCGCCGCGTGGGCTCCGTCAC
>JAEZYO010000905.1 GCA_023419055.1 Pseudomonadota bacterium
TATGCCGCGTCCCTAGAAATCGAGCGGATCGAGCTCCGCGTAGCTCGTAACCACCCGCACCGCCCCCTCGAAATGTGCCAGATCCACCGCCGCGTGCCGGATCGCAACAACCCTCATCCCCGCCGCAACCCCAGCCCTCACCCCCGAGGGTGAATCCTCGAACACCACGCACTCCTCCGGTCGGACCCCAAGCCGCGCCGCCGCCAACAAGAAAATATCCGGCGCCGGCTTCGGATTCGAAAGCTCGGGATCATCTCCGCAAACCACGGTCCCGAAGCTCGAAAACCAAGGGTGGTGCCCCGTCTTTAGCGAGAACAGCGAACTATCGGAGCTCGTCGCCACCCCGAGCTTTCGACCTCGCGCCGACAACGCGCGGACGAACGCGGAAGCTCCCGGCACCTCCGGCACCCTCTCGAACAGCGGAAGCAGCTCTCGAACCCGCCGCTCCAGATACTCCTCCGGAGTGAGCGGCAACTCGAGCCGCTCGACGATCACTCGAGCGCTCACGAGCGCCGGTCGTCCCATCACTTCTGCCTTCAGGGACCAGTCGTACGTTCGGCCGAAGGGTGCGACGACGCGCCGGCTCGCCTCCGTGTAGAGCGGCTCGGTGTCGAGCAGGACCCCGTCGAGATCGAACAGGAGCGGAGTGGCCATCCGACCCCTGAAGTAGCATCGATCCGCTGCAGGGCGCGACGAGATCCCGGCCGCATGGTCGCAGCCCTTGCGTCAGAGCGTGACGCAACCTGCGTCCTCGCTCGACGCAGAAGGCATCGCCCCCAACCCTTTTGCCGCAGCCCCCCCGGCGCGTGCCACTCACTCGAGCCTCGCCGAAACGAGGCGCGGAAACTCAGAGCTCGTCCCGTTGGAGCTCGGCGAGAACGCCGTCGAGCAACGCTTCATCGCGACGCATGATCGCGACCGAAAGCAGACGCGCGCGGCCGTCGCTCGCCTTCATCTTGCCGAGCAACTCGCGCCCGATGTTGAGCTTCCGCTCCAAGCGCTCGTGCGGAGTGAGGTCACCGGGCGCCGACGAAAAGCGCTGACGTACGGGCGGCGGTTCGCCGCTGGGCGACCGGCTCTGCACCTGCGACTCCTCCCGCGGATCGGAAGGAGTGTTGGGACGCGCGGGCTTGGTCATCGTGATGTTCCTCGACAACGGGTTAGTTGCACGTTCCATTCCGCTTCTTGGCTTTCGCCCTCAGTCGGGTGGGCGATAGTGAGACGGCTGGAGCGGCCAAAAGAGTTTTCGCGAGGAAATGGCGTGTCAGGCTCTTTGGCCGGTCGTTGCTCCAGCTCCGACGGAATCACGCCGCGTGCGGCGGTGTGTACTGATCGGCACGCAACGCGACAGCAGGGTCAGGGGCGGCGCCCCCTCTTCACTTGGGAAATGACGCGCCGAAACCCCAACCGTGGCAGCGCGCGGCTTGCCATCGGCACCTCTCGTTTCTATGGTTGCCGCACTTTGAGCGCCCGAAACTGGCTGTTCATCCGGGAAACTCCCGAATCGCCTCGCATGTTCGAGAGCGATCTCTTCGATCTTTTCTCGAGAACGCACCCCATCATCGTGCCGCAGCTCTTCGTCCCGGTCTCGGCTTACCTCGTCTACTTGAGCCTTGCTCGCGCCGACGTCGCATGGCTCCCTACCCTGGGGCTATTCGTTGCGGGCTTCGTCACGTGGACGCTCGCCGAGTACTGGCTCCACCGCCTCTTCTTCCATTGGACCCCGCCGGGTAAGTGGGGCGAGCGCATGCACTTCCTCGTGCACGGCGTCCATCACACCTGGCCGCGCGACAAGTTCCGACTCGTGATGCCGCCCGCGGTGAGCATCACGCTCTACTTCGTCTTCGGCGCCATCTTCTACTTCACGATCGGACCCGTCTACTCGTTCGGGTTCCACGCCGGCTTCGTCGCCGGCTACATGTTCTACGACCTCACCCATTACTGGATTCACCACTTCTCGCCGCGAACCGAGTACGGCCGCGAGCTCAAGAAGAACCACATGCTTCACCACTTCAAGGACCACTCGTCGCGGTTCTGTGTGTCGAACCTCGTGTGGGACAAGCTCTTCGGCACGAGCGGAACGAAGTGAGTCGTCGCCCGGTCCCGCACGGGGGCAAGCGCGGCGCGGGGCGAGGGCAGCCGCGGCAAGGTGCGCCCGGGCCAAAAGCCTCGCCCAGACCCGCGAAGCCGGCGAGCTCTGACAAGGAGCCAACTCCGCGCGTCACGGCGCCGCTCCTTCCAATCATTCCGGAAAGCCTAGGGCTCCAGCCGCTCACGGCCGCGCTTCTCACGGTCGCTGCGTTTTTGGACTTGGCGGAAGGCGAGGTCGAGCCTGCCGCCGCCGGGCGCGTCCTCGAGCGCGTCGGGTTCTACGCTCAACGCTTGAGTGACGACGAGCTCGACGAGCTCACGGTGGACCTCGAGCGCCTGAGCGACCACGCGCGCGCGCAGCGTTGGCCCGAAGAGGCCCGCGAGTTCATCGACAACTTCCTCGTCTACTGCGGGTTCGAGCTCGAGGATGAGCCCGGTGACGCGGAGCTCGACGACGACGTCGACGAGGAAGAAGACGGCGGTCCGGACGAGGACGAGCGCTAAGCTCTCGTCCTTGGCTCACGACGATTGGACCATCGAGAAGCTCGTGCCGGGCGGCGCGGGCATGGCGCGCCTTCCGGACGGCCGCGTCGGTTTTGCGCGCGGCGCTTGGCCGGGTGAGGTCGTGCGCGTCGCGCGAGCGCGCGAGCACAAGAGTCACCGTGAAGCCGAGCGACTCGAAGTGATCCGACCGGCGAAGGAGCGAGTGGCTCCGCCGTGTCCGTACGCGACGACGTGCGGCGGCTGCGACTGGATGGCCCTCGACCTCGATGCGCAGCGCGAGAACAAGCGCGCGCTCTTGATTCAGGCATTGGAGCGGACCGGCGGATTCAGGGATCTGCCGGAGATTGGGCTCTTCCACGCGGGACCGGCGCTCGGCTACCGAGATCGACTGCGGCTGCAGGTGAGCGCCTCGGGCGCCCTCGGCTTTTACGCGCACCACACGCGCGACATCGTGCCCATCAAAGCGTGTCTCGTCGCGGAGCCGAAGCTCGAGCTCGCGCTCGAAGCGCTGCTGTCGCTCGCGCGCAGCCACGCGGCCGCGCTCAGCGCGTTCGAGTCGCTCGAGCTCCGCGTGACGGACCAAGACACGGATGCGCTCGTCAGGCTCGAACCGGCGAAGGGCGCGAACCTCGGCGCGAGCGCCGTCAGGCAGTGGCTCGAGCAACTCGGCGAGCATTTCGCGGTTTCGGTGGCGGGACGTCGAGACCAGCTGGCGCAGCGCTTCGAGCTACCTTTCGGTACCGCGCTTCGAGTGCCTGCGGACGCTTTCGTTCAGGTCAACTGGGCCGTGAATCGCATTCTGGTCGAGGCGGTGGTCGAAGGCGCCAGGGCGCGAAAAGCAGCGACGTTTTGCGACCTCTACGGCGGCTCCGGCAATTTCACTTTGCCGCTGCTTCGGGCTGGCCTCGAGGGCGTGTTGATCGAGGGCTATGCGGGCGCAGTTGCTGCTGCCCGTCGTTCGGCGACGGATCAGGAGCTCGGCGGTGATTTCATCGCGGCGGACGTGAAGTCCGGGCTCCGGCGCCTTCTCAAGGAGCGGCGACGCTTCGACCTGCTGTTGCTCGATCCTCCTCGGAGCGGAGCGCTGGAGGTGATCGACCAGCTCGCCGACCTGAGAGCGTTGCACATCGCCTACGTGGCCTGTGACCCGGTGACGCTCGCGCGCGATCTCAAGCGGCTGGTCGGACGCGGGTACGAGCTCGAGTCGGCCAGCGTCTTCGACATGTTCCCGCAGACTCATCATTTCGAGAGCTTGGCCTGGCTAAGCCTTTCCAGAGAGCGCTGAGTCGGCGCCGTCACACTTCGATAACTCGTGCCCGGCCTGACGATTCTTTGGCCCTCGAGGGCGGGGCTTGAAATCATCCCGTTACCCGGAGGAGTTTCTGATGCTGCTCGTGGCTCGCTCGCGAAGTGAAAGTGCCCCGTTTTGGGTGGTCTCCAACGGCGATACGACGGTCGGCCCCGTGGACACCGAGCTTTTGGTGCGCGGCGTCGAAGAAGGCCGGATCCCCTTCGACTGTCTCGTCCGAGACGTGCGCTCCGAGACGTGGCGCACGCTCGATCAGGTGCGAGAGGTGCGCGCGCTCCGAGCAGCGCAGGGGCCCGTTTCACTGCGCGGCTTCGCGCGAGCACGCAAGGTGCTCGAGGCGGCGAGCGACTTCAGCGAAGCCTTCCTCTTCATGTTGCACGGCGCCGTTCGTGCGACGCGTTCTTGCATCGGGCTCCTGCACCGCACGCGTGATCCGCTGAACTTGCCGATCACGTCCTGCGTCGTCGGGGTGGCGGAGGAACGCTTGGGCGACGTGGTCCCGAACTCCGACCCGGTGCTCGCGCTCGCGCGGCGCGGCGAGCTCGTGCTCGGTCAGCCGAGCGACGGCGCGGTCGAGCGCCTGATCGCGCAGCGACTCGCGCCCGACCTCACGCTCGGGGGCGTCGCGATGGTGCCGGTCCTCGAAGGCACCGAGCTACTCGCTTTCCTGGAGCTCGGTCGCCTGGACCATCCTTATCGGCAGAGCGACGGCGAAGCGCTGCAGCGCCTCGGCGCGCTCACCGCCAATCGTCTCGAAGAGCTCAGCTGGTGAGTCGGGCCGTCACGAAGCGCTCGATCGCGTCGAGGATGCGCGCGTCCACCTCGGCTCGCGTGACCCCTTGCTCCCTGAGCGAACGAGCGGTGACTTCGAGCGAGTGATCGCCTCCTTCCACGACGAGTAGCTCGTTCGGAGCGCGCATTGTCGCGCGAACCTCGGCCAGATCATCGAGGGGACAGAGCTCGTCGCGCGTTCCTTGCACGAACAGGATCGGGGTCGAAAGGTCGCGAAGCACCTGGTCGCGCAGCTTGCCGCTGCCCGCGGCCCGGAGCGGGTAACCGAAGCAGACCAGGCACGCGACCGGCTCTTCGAGCGACACGTGACAACCGATGCGAGAACCCATGCTCTTACCGGCGAGCACCACGGGCCCGGGTGCGCGTTCTCGGAGCGAGACGAGCGCCTCTCGGTGAGCGGCGATCAACGCCGGCTGCGGGTCCGGCCGGCGACGCCCCGCGGCCATGTAGGGGTAGTCGAAGCGGGTCACGGGGCCGACCGCGGTCAGCCGTTCTGCCCACGCGTGCATCCACGCTGAGCTCGAGCTCGCGCCAGCTCCTGGTGCGAACAGAATCGATGGCTGAGGAGGGGCGGCCGACATCGGAATCGTGGCTCACCATACCCGAACCGCGTTCGACGGCTCCGGTCACCAGATGGGGGAGGTGAGAAGCGCGCTCGCCGTATCACAGGCACAAAAAGGCAACGGCCTGGAGCGAGGGGGACGCTCCAGACCGCTGAGTAGTTAGGGAGGCGGCGACCGAGGCGGAGGGGGGGGCACCAAGGGCGCCGCCTGCGAGAAGGGCTTAGTGCACGCAGCGTGCCAGTCACGAATAGTGAAGATTTCAACCACTTAGCGGTGACGAAACCGTTGCGAAGCTTTCAAAACCGAAAGCTCGAGTGCGCCAGCGAAAGCCGCTATTCTGAGCCCTTCGTGACAAAAAGACTTTTCAGCGCTTTGGCGGCGCTCCTCGTGAACGTCGCAAATCCCGCAGTTTCTTGGGCGCAAGCGTCCCCGCCACCCCCTGGGACGAACGTTGCACCATCCGGTTCGACACCTGCACCCTCGCAGCCTGGGTATCCGGCGACCCAGCCTCCGCCAGCCACTTATCCGCCCGCTTCCACCTATCCGCCGAGCAGTTACCCGCCTTCAGGCACCTATCCGCCTCCTGGCAATTACCCGCCCCCAGGCACCTATCCCCCTCCAGCCGGGGCGCCGAATCCTTATCCTCCGCCGGCCTACCCCTATCCTCCGCCTTCTGGGCAGCAACCCTACGGCTACCCTCCGCCGACGTACGCGCAGCAGGGGCCGCCGCCCGGGCCGGAGTTCTTGCCGTACGAACCGGGGCAGGACATTCCGCGCGGCTACGTGCTGCAGTCGCGTCCGCGCCGAGGACTCATCATCGCCGGCTCGATCATGGTCGGCGTGCCGTACTTCATCGGGCTCTCGTTCGGGGGCGATCTCGAGGACGAGGACGCCTGGCTCTACGTCCCGGTGATCGGGCCCTGGGCCACGCTCGCGGGGAAGGACTTCTCCTGCAGCGAGGATTCGCTCGACCTCGAGTGCGAGAGTGACCGCTCCGTGCGCACCTTGCTCATCTTGGACGGACTGACGCAGGGCGCCGGAGCCGTGATGTTGATCTACGGCCTCGCGTCGAAGAGCCAGCGACTCGTCCGTCAGGATCTCTACCAGGGCTTCACGCTCACACCGCATTTCACCGCCAAGAGCGCAGGGCTCTGGGCCGCCGGCCAGTTCTGACCTGGCCTTCGAACGATTTCGGTCCTAGGTTGGATCGAGTCGTGAAGTGGTCCTTTCGCGTCCTCCGTGTCTCGGGCATCGACATTCGAGTACACGCCACCTTTCTGATCATCGTCTGGCTCGGCGCGCTCGAGTGGGGTCAGCGCTACGGATCGTCGGGGTACGCGTTCGGCGCGCTCCTGATTTGCGCCGCTTTCGTGTGCGTGACGTTGCATGAGCTCGGGCACAGCCTGGTCGCCCAGCGCTTCGGCGTGGAAGTGAAGGACATCCTGCTCTTGCCGATCGGCGGGGTTGCTCAGCTCCGCCGGGAACCGAGCAAGCCCTCACAGGAGCTGCTCATCGCGGTGGCAGGGCCACTGGTGAACGTGCTGATCGTCGGGATCCTGTTCGCCGTGCTGCGCCCCCGCGCTTTCGACGAGATCGTGCCGTTCGCGGGTTCGGAGGTGTTCTCGGCGCCGACGTGGCGGGGCTTTGCTGGGTGGCTTTTGTTTTTCAACGCTGGGCTCGCGCTCTTCAACATGATTCCAGCGTTGCCGATGGACGGCGGGCGTGTGCTGCGGGCGCTCCTCACGATGTGGGTCGGCAAGCCGAAGGCCACGCGCTTCGCGGCAGGACTCGGGCAGCTCCTGGCAGTCGGCTTCGTCGCGTTCGCGTTCTGGGGGCCGGGTAGCCCTCTCCTCGCGCTGGTCGGGGTGTTCGTCTTCTTCGCCGCGGCCCAGGAACGCTCGTCGCAGAGGACCGCGTCTGCCCTTTCCGAGCTTCGCGCGGGTGAGATTTGCGATCCGGACGCGCTCGCCCTGTCGCCGGGCGACCAGCTGGGTGTCGTGATCGACGAGCTCCTGCGCTCTTCACAGAGTGCGTTTGCGGTCCTCCACGGGAACGACCTCGTGGGTGTGATCACGCGCGAGGACGTGCTGCGAGCCGCTCCCACGCTCGGCCCCGCCGCGCCGGTGTCCCAGATCATGCGGCGAGAGCTCAAGGCGGTCCGCGCGGAGCTTCCGCTCGACCAATTGCGTGGGATCTTGCTCGAGCAGCGCGCCCCCGCCGTCGTGATGGCCAACGAGGGCCCGCTCGGCGTCCTCACGCTGGAAGATCTCGGCCGCGTGGCGACGGTGATGCAGGAGCTCGCGAGCCGAGGCTTGCGCCGGCCGGTCCCGGCTCCCGCCCCCGAAGGCTGACGGCCCACTCCGCGCCCTGTTATCGTGCCCTCCGCGCCCGGCTCTTCGGGGCGCGAAAGAGAGCACTTGGAGACCCCGAGCGCCGTTCGACACCCCCGAGGCCTCTGGTACCTCTTCTTCGCAGAGGCCTGGGAGCGCTTCAGCTTTTACGGCATGCGAGCGCTGCTCGTGCTCTACATGACGCAAGCGTTCGCCTACGGCGACGCACGAGCGTACGAGGTCTACGGCGCGTACACGGCGCTCGTCTACGCCACGCCCGTGATCGGAGGGCTGGTCGCCGATCGCCTGCTCGGCTTCCGCAAAGCGGTGCTCCTCGGCGGCGTCTTGATGGCCTTCGGCCATTTCGCGATGGCGTTCGAAGGGGCCTTCTACCTCGCGCTCGGGCTCCTCATCGCCGGCAACGGCTTCTTCAAGCCGAACGTCTCGACCATCGTCGGCCGGCTCTACGGGCCGGACGATCCGCGCAGAGACGCGGGCTTTACGATCTTCTACATGGGCATCAACGCGGGCGCGGCGCTCGCGCCCATCGTGTGCGGCTACTTGCGAAAGTACCTCGGCTGGCACTTCGGTTTCGGCGCGGCGGGCGTCGGGATGCTGATAGGGCTCGTGGTTTTCGCGCGGGGCCGGCGCGCCTTCGGGGACGTCGCGGAGCCGCCGAATCCGGCGCTCTTGAAGCAACCGCTCTTCTTCGGCCTGAATCGAGAAATCCTCGTCTACGCCGGTGCGATCGTGGAGGTGGCCCTCGCGTGGCAGCTCGTCCAACAATCCGTGTGGGTGGGCCGCTTGCTCATAGCGACGGCGCTCATCGTGCTCCTGGGGCTCGTGCTGTACCTGTTTCTCGGGATCGACGAGCGGAAGGCGCGAGATCGGATGGGCGTCGCGCTGGTGCTGATCGTCATCTCGATGGTGTTCTGGTCGTTCTTCGAGCAAGCGGGCAGCTCGATGAATCTCTTCGCGGAGCGCAACGTGGACCGAAGGGTGCTCGGGGCCATGCTCCCGACCGAGATCTTCCAGGCCGTCAACCCCGTCTTCATTTTGATCTTCGGTCTGGTGTTCGGTTGGCTCTGGGTGTGGCTCGCGCGCCGCTCGCTCGAGCCCAGCATTCCGCTCAAGTTCGGCTTCGGCATCCTCCAGCTCGGCCTGGGCT
Organism: Pseudomonadota bacterium; assembly: GCA_023419055.1. The sequence continues at coordinate 8,758 of JAEZYO010000905.1, forward strand.
TCGGCGCGCTTTACATCGGAGCGGTGGTCTCACAGTCGGACGGCATGGTCGGGATCGGTTGGCTCGTGCTCGGCTACCTCTTGCACACCACGGGCGAGCTCTGCGTCTCTCCGATCGGCCTTTCCATGATCACCAAGCTCTCACCACCCAAGGTCGTGGGAGTGATGATGGGAACCTGGTTCCTCTCGTCGGCCTTCGCGCAGTACGTCGCGTCGCTGATCGCTGCTCTCACTGGAGTGAGCGGGGGAGCCGAAAGTGGGACGACGCTGCCGCCGCCGTCCGAAACAGTCATGGTTTACGGTTCGGTCTTCGGCGGCATTTGCGTCGTCGCGCTGGTCATCGGCGTCGCCGTCTGCGCCGTCTCGCCGCTGCTCGCGCGCGGGACGCACGGCGTGCGCTAGTGTGGTCAGAGGCCCCCGATATTGCAGTGCATTTTCAGCTTGCCGAGCGCTCCGTCCCGACCAGAATGCGCGCATGACGTCGCTCGACCCCGACCGTTTCCCGCTGTCCGAAGCCTCCGATCCCGATTCGGTGGCGCTCGCGCTCGAGACCGGTCGTGCTCTATGGGGACAGGGCGAAGCGCGCGAGGCCGTGCGTTGGTTGCGCCGCGCAGCGCAGCAAGCCGACGAGGCGGGTGACGATCTGCGTGCGCTCGCGCTCGCGCGCGCGGCGGCCGATCTCACGACCCTGCTCGAATTGCCGCTCTCGGTTCCGCCGCCTCCTCCGCCTCCCGCTGGTTCTCCCTGGGACGAGTTTCAGGACAACACGATCGTGGACGCGCCGACGACGGTCTCCAAGTTGGTGGCGAGCGCAGGAGCGGCTGCGGCCCCGCTGCCACCGCCCCCAGCGACGACGCGCTCGATCTCCACGGCGACTGTTCAGAGTCCCGTCGTCGAGAGCCATGAGTTCGCTCCAACCCCGGAGGAAAAGCCGGTAGCTCCCCGCGCGCGCGCGGCGCTCCGCGTCGCGGTCAGCCGCGGTAAGGCACCGGGCGTCGAGCTCGCGGTGACGCTCCTCGCCGAGGGACAGCCCGCGCCCGCGGGTTCGCGTGAGGCGTTGCTCGTGCCGCTCGACCCCGATACGGACCTGTCCGCCCTCTGAATCTGGGCTGAGTCAGCGAGCGTCCCTCAGCGCTTGTAGCGTGCTCGCCGACAATTTCACGGGTGAGCGCGGCAGGCGCTCGAGATCGAAAGCGGCCAAGGCTTCTCGCGGTGTGACTCGGTCCGGCACCGTGAGGCCCGAGCTCTTCGCGGCCCACGCGACGATCGCGCGCGGATCGGTCCCCCCTTCGCGGAGCTCTCGCAGGCTGAGGTCGTCTGCGCGCTTGGCGAGCCTTCGTCCCTCGGCGTCGAGCACCAGCGGCACGTGGAAGTATCGTGGCTCGGGCAGTCCGAGGGCACGCCGCACGTGCCATTGGCGGGCGGCGCTCGAGAGGAGATCGGCCCCGCGTACCACGTCCGTCACTCCCTCGGCGTGATCGTCCACCACCACGGCGAGCTGATACGCCGGCTGTCCGCCGCGACGCGCGATCGAGAAGTCACCCACCTCGCTCGCGACGTCGTTCGTCACGGTCCCGAGGATGCCGTCCTCGATGCTCACCGGGCCCTCGGGCACGATCAGCCGAACTCCCGGCTCGCGCCCGCTCGCCCTGCGCGCGGCTTCCAGCGAGTCGAAGCGTCCGCGACAGGTGCCCGCGTAGCGGAGCTCACGGTCACCCTGCTGCGGCGCGGTCTGCGAATTCCGGAGATCGCTCCGCGTGCACACGCAGTAGTACGCGAGGCCGCGCGCGAGCAGCGAGTCGACCGCTGCGTTCAGGCGCGAAAGTCCCTCGGACTGCAAGATCGGCGCGCCGTCCCAGTCGAGGCCGAGCCAGGCGAGATCTTCGAGCGAAGCGTCGATGAAGCGCGTTGCCGAGCGATCGGTGTCGAGATCCTCCACGCGCATCCGGAGCAGCGCGCCGTCCTGCCGAGCGAGCCACCAGGCGACGAGAAAGGTGCGCGCGTGGCCGAGGTGCAGGAGCCCGGTCGGGCTCGGCGCCAACCGACCGATCGAAGCGAGGGCCGAGTTTACGGCGCCGGACACGAGCAGCTCGCGACTTTGGCCTGCGCGTCCGCTGCGACCCGGCGCGCGCGGGAGCAGCGCTCCCCACCGGTGTCGAGGCGGCAGACGGCGTCGACGGCGCGATTCAGTGACTGGAATGCCCGGCAGGCGAGGGCGCAGTCGCTCGCTTCCTTCTTGCTCGCGGATTCGGCGCGCGAAGCCTCGCCCTCGGGGCGCTGAGCCTTGCTCGGCGCAGCGCGCTCTTGCGCGGGGGCGCCTGCCTTGGGAGCTGGCGCAGGCGCCGCGCCGCTCGCCTGATCCGCCGCGGCCGGCGGCGGCGTGGCGAACGCGATCGGACCGAGCGCGGCCTCGAGCTCGGTTTGCGCCCGAGCCAGCGCGGCCTCCGCCTCCTCCAGCGTCGCAGGCTGTTCGGGCTCCTCTGCTGCCGTGGAGGCGAGGGGAGGGGGAGCCGCCTGGGCGGGAGCCCGCTCCGGCAGCGTCGTTTCGGACTCACTCGCGTGCCTTCCGCAGCCGGGAAGGAGCAGGAGCGCCAGCAAGGAGGCCGGAAGGAGAGAGCGTCGCATCGAAGGGGGGTCCTAGTGCCTTAGACGCACGACGGCGTACGAAGGCTCAACGCGGGGCGAACAAACATCTTACACCCCGCGTTCCCCCGGGAAAACGCGCCCGGGTTCAGACCTTGGCGGAAATGTAGGCCAACCAGCCGGGCTGGTTTTCCGCGCGAGTGCGAGGCTTGTAGTCGTCCCAGGCTTCGTTGCGGCTCGTGTCCCAGTAGACGCGCACGTCCTTGAAGCCCGCTTCGCCCAAGAGCTCGGTGAGCTCCGGCAGGCTCCAGAAGCGCCAGTAGTAGCTGAAGGCTCGGTGTTGCTTCGTCCCGTCCGGAAACTCGAAGTGAATGTGGTTCTCGATCGAGTGGGTGATCGGATCGAACTTGTGCTGGTCCCAGACGTACGTGAAGCCGCCCTTCTTCGAGCGCTCGATCTGCGGCTGATGAGACTCCCAGCCGCCGTACGCGTCGAGCAAGAAGACGCCGTCCTTGGTGAGCCCCTTCTTCACCTTTTCGAAGTAGGCGCGCATGTCGTCGCGCGTTCGGAAGATCCAGTAGCTGAAGTTGAACGCGCAGATCACCTGATGGCGCTCCCGCACCGGATCGCGCACGTCTTGTCGCAAGAGCGCGAGGCGCGCGCGCTCCTCGTCCGAGAGCGGCGCCACGTTGTGTTCCTTGCCCCAGGCGAGCACCTTCGGGTCGATGTCTACGCCCGTCGCCGTGCGCTCCTTGCGGCTCTTGACCCAAGCGGCACACAGAAGCGCGGTGCCGCAGAAGTCTTCGCGCAGCGACTCGGCCTTGCGCTCGTAGAGCAGCTTGTAGACGCGATCGATGAAGTCGAGCTCGGCGCTCGGCTCCTGCACCGAGCGCTGGTAGAGGATGTGCCGATCGGCGGTCTTGGCGGTCAGCGGCTTCTTCTTGGTCGCCTTCTTCGTCTTCTTTTCGGCCATGGGCGTTAGCCTCGTAAACCGCGCCCCGCCGAAATCCAAGCCCTTACGGCCTCACTTCCGGCAATTCAGGTCCAAAGCCATGGTCGCGCGGTCCGCCACGTAGGCCAGGAGACCGCCCTGATCGCGGCTGGCGAGGCTCACGGCAACGAACCCGCGTGCCTCCGCCACCACCGCGGCGGTCGGAGTGCCTACCTCGCTCAGCACGAGCTCCTGGGGGTGCGGTTCGCTGCCCTGGGGTCGCACGAACGCCACGTAGAGCCGGCCGCACAAGACGGCGGCCGCCGCCGGCGCGATATCAATGCCGTTTTCGAAGAGCAGCCAGCTCACGCGCGCGTCGATCGTGCCCTTCGGCGGCAAGAGCAGCTCGGCGAGCCCGAAATGAGTCGAGTCCTTCTCGATGGCGAGGAATGCCCACGGCCGCGTGCCGTCGCTGCCGACCACTACCTCGGTCGTCATCTGCGCCGAGGCGCCCACCCAGACCACCTGGTCGGCGTCGAGCGTGAGCCCGGATTTGCCGACCTCGACGCGGCGCGTGTGGAGCGGGGTCATCCCGCTCCGCCCGTCGATCGAAACCGCGAGCACCTCCTCGCCGCTCTTCAACAGCGCCACGCTGCTCGCTCCCGCCCCCTCGGGCGTGATGGTTTGGACGGCGCCGTCGTACCAGAGCATCGCGCGGCTCGTCCCTTCGCTGTCGGGGGCGGAGACGAACGCGACCGCGACCTTGCCCGGAGCGACCTCGAGCGCGCTCGCGCGCGAGCCGACCTGCGCCTTGTCCGCGAGCACTCGCAGCGGCGCCTCGACGCCGACCTTTCGAGCTTCGAGCCGGCTCTCACGGATGAAATAGGCGGAATCTCCGCTGAGGCTCGGCCCTCGACCGAAGGCGGCGAACTCGGCGGTCGCTCGCTCGAGAGGCTCGACGCCGCCCTGCTTTCTCGCCTTGCGCCGCGCGACGACCACCTCACCCGCCTTCGTGATGAAGACGACGCCCTCCGCGCTCGCGGTCATGGGCCCGGGCGGGCCCACGTCGGACAGCGCGCCCGGCAAGAGCCCCAGCGCGGGATCGATCCCGGCGTCCGGCGCAGCGACCTGGCCTTGCCCGAGCACGCGATCTTCTTCGATGCGGCGCGGCTTCGGCGCTGCAGGCGCGGCCTCGCGCGTGGAAGCGCGAGGCGCCGCCTTCGCGCTCGGTTGTACGCGGACCGACGCAGTCGCTTTCGCCGGTGACTGTCGCTCTGCGGAAGAACGCCGATCGCAGGCAGCCAGAAGCCCGAGCCCCACGGCGGTGACCAGGACGAACCGTGGCAGAAAGGATCGACGAGCTTCGGTCAAGGGACCTCGAACCTGAAGAGTGCCACAAGCCCTTCCGCGAGACACCTTCCTCGCCCGATTCAGGCTAAGCTCGCCGCGAGAGCCCGCGGAGCCCCATGCTCGACAGCCCGGAAGCCAGCCAAGAACGCACGCGGAAAATCCTGCTCGCGGTGATCGCGGGCCTCATCAGCGTGCTCTTCCTCTGGATGATCCACGAGTTCTTGGTCGCGCTTCTCTTCGCGGCCTTGCTCGCCGGGCTCGCGCATCCGCTCTACCGCCGCTTCGTGCGGCGCTTTCGCGGCAAAAAGAGCCTGGCCTCGGCGTGCACCATCGTGCTCGTGCTCCTGCTCGTCATCGGCCCGGTGATCGGGTTCGCCGCGCTCGTGAGCGTGCAGGCCATCGAGCTAGCGCACCAGGCTCGAGATTTCGTGCAAGGTCAGCTCGCGAACGCGCCGCGGCTCGACGAGCTCACGCGCAACTTCCCCGTCCTCGCGAAGCTTCGGCCCTACCGCGAGCAAATCTACGGCAAGGCGGGCGAGATCGCGGGCGAAGTCGGGAGCTACGCCATCGCCGTGATCACCGCGGCAGCGAGGGAGACGGCGTCGTTCTTCTTCATGCTGTTCGTGATGCTCTACGCGATGTTCTTCTTCCTCATCGACGGGCGTCAGACTCTCGGCAAGATCCTCTACTACCTCCCGCTTCCTCCCGAAGACGAGAGCCGCATCGTCGACCGCTTCCTCTCGGTGACTCGCGCGACCATCAAGGGCACGCTCGTGGTCGGCGCGGTCCAGGGAGCGCTCGGCGGCGTCGCGTTCTGGGCTGCCGGCATCGAAGGCGCCGCGCTCTGGGGCACGGTCATGGCCGTGCTCTCCGTGCTACCCGGAATCGGGACGGCGCTGGTCTGGATTCCGGCGGTGATTTTCCTCTTCATCGTGGGTCGCACGGGCGCGGCGCTGGGCGTGCTCGCGTGGTGCACGGCGGTCGTCGGCACCATCGACAACCTCCTGCGTCCCTGGCTCGTCGGCAAGGACACCAAGCTCTCTGACCTCTTGATCTTGCTCTCGACGCTCGGTGGCATCGTCCTGTTCGGGCCGCTCGGCATCGTGATAGGTCCGATCGTGGCGGCGCTGTTCGTCACGATCTGGGAGCTCTACGGCTCTGCCTTCAAGGACGTGCTCCCTGCGCCCGAGCCGACGCCCTCCGTGATCCCTCCGCCCGTGTCCGAGAAGCCGCGTGGCTGAGACGGGCGGGTAGGTTCCAGGCAGGGATGAGCGCTCGTCCTCAGGAGCGCTCAACGCACCGTGATGTCCGGCGCCGGCGGCGGCATCATGCCGCTGCCGATGTGAAAGCTCGGGTGCGGCGGCTGATTGTAGGCCGACTGCTGCCAGGAGATCGCCGAGCGGTACTGAGGATCGTGCATCAAGGTGTAGATGCGACGAGTCGTGACGTCCGTCGTCGTGTAGAGGCGAAGGTTCGTGCCGCAGCGGAAGATCACTTCCTCGCGCCAGTCGCCGATCAGATCCGCGCTCAGGTTCGGGGTCGACTTCGTACCGTTGATCGACGAGCAGCCGTCGGCCGTGAGCAACCGGCCACCACCGACCTTGTCGACGTGATTGCCGTCGAGGAGCTCGCGCGTCTCGTCACCGTCCCACCAGAGCAAGAAGTTCGTCGAGCCCGGGCGCGCGCCCACGCTCTGACCGTCTTCACCGAGCCGATCGGAGCTGTTGGTCCAAAACTCTGCGCCCGGGTGGTCGGGATCGACGTCTCCCGCCACGCCGCGCCCGGGTCCCTCCTCGCCTCCGTTCGCAGGGCCCTGAAAGACGATCTCGCACGTCTCGGCGTCTCGCAGCGAGTAGTTCCGCGAATTGCCGCCCTCGTGCGGGATGAAGACCTCCAGGCCGGGTCGATCGGGGATGAAGTCGCTCGCGTGGAGCGCGTCGCCGTGCCCGAGGTTCGTGGAGCAACCGCGAGTGCCGTCGCTCTTGATCATGGACGCGCCGTAGATGATGTCCTGGCGCAAGTCGCCGTCCACGTCGGCGATGCTGATGCCGTGACTGCCCTGACCCGTGTAGTTGGTCTCCTCGTTGCTGTCGGAGGTCCACACCTTGCTGAGCGCCGCGTCTCGCCAGTTCCAGGCGGTGATCGTCGAACGAGTGTAGTAGCCGCGGCCCATGAGCGCGCTCGGGCGACCGTCCGGGGTGACGAACGCGACCGCGCCGACGAAGCGATCGACGCGGTTACCGTAGTTGTCGCCCCAGCTCGAGACGTTGCCGCGCGCGATCTCGAAAGGCACCGTCGCGAGCTCCGAACCATCCACCCCGCTGAACACGGTGAGGTACTCGGGCCCGGTGAGGATGTACCCCGAGTCGTTACGGTAGTCGGCGTTCGGGTCGTCGTTGCCCAGGATGACGTTCTTGCCCTTGCCGTCGACGGTCCCCGGCGCGGTCTTCACGACCAACTCCGACTTTCCGTCCCCGTCGAGGTCGTAGACGAGAAACTGAGTGTAGTGCGCGCCCTCGCGGATGTTGCGGCCGAGATCGATCAGCCAGAGTCGCGTCCCGTCGAGCTTCACGCCCTCGAGCTTCACCGTATTGGTGACGCCCTCGTTCGCGTTGTCTTGCGGGCTGTCCTCCCACTTGACGACGAGATCGTAGTGGCCGTCCCCATCGAGATCGCCGGCCGACGCATCGCCCGGGGTGTAGCCTTCGGGCGCGGCGAGCTGAATGTCGAGGTAGTTCTGGTTCCAGGTCGAAACCTTTTCGCTGTCCTCTCGCTCGGTACCGTCGAGCACGGCTCGCACCGTGTACTCGGCGTCTGCGGGCGCGCCCGCGTCGAGGTAGTTGGTCGAGTCGGTGATGGGTGCCGCGTTGACCTTGGTTCCGTCGCGGTACACGTTGTACGAGATCGTCTCGGGCTCGTACCCGAACATGCGCCACGACACGAAATTGCCGCCGGCGACGCGCGCGGCGACCACGCCGCGGCAGATGTTCTCCATCTGGACGTGACCGGTAGCTAGCCCCGGCATGCGCCCGCAGCCGCCATCCGCGGGTGCCCCGCCCGAGCCGCTCGAGCCTGCGAGCCCACCGCTGCCGGCCGCGGCTCCGCCTGCGCTCGAGCCCCCCGAGGTGGCCCCGCTGGCGCCGCCAGCCAGAGCGCCGCCCGTAGCGCTGGCGCCCGCGCTGCCCGCACCGCCGCTCGCCGATATCCCGCCCGAGCCCGCGGTGTTTCCTCCTCCGGATGGGTTCGAGACCCCATCCTCACCGGAGCAAGCAGCCACCACGAGCGCGCCGCAGAGTACCGAGCAGGTTCCGAGCGACGATAGGTTCGACTTTCGGGGGATCGACATGTTGTTGCTGCTCTTGTTAGGGCACGCGCCTCGCGCGCCTTGCTGAAAAGAAACGTCAAGACGGTTGCCCAACGGGGCAACCATCGCAGGCGGGGTGTCAGCGTGGCGGGCGAGTCGTGCAGCCGAACTCCACGCTCAGTTGCGCCGCGGTATCGACCTGAACTGCCGAACAAGTGACGTCGCAGAGCACGATAGCGGTGGGGTTGGTCGCGTCGTCGTATCGCCACGTTTCGGGAGCAACACAGGTCTCGTCGTAGCCGAGCGCGAGCTGATTGCCCGAGCCGTCGGTGACGCTGACGTTCACGCGTGATGGATCGAAGACTTGATCGCCAGGCGGTGTCGGGATGGGCACGTTGCAAGAGACCGCCGTGCTGCGGATGCCGTTCACGATCGCGGTCAGATCGGCGGCGGTTTGCTCGGGGTCTCCGGTCTCGATCACGAACGCCTGCGTCGTTCCTCCAGCCACCGCGATCTGATTGAGGTTGGTCACCGCGTCGGGAGCGCCGTCGACCGGAGGATTCTGGACGCCTACCACGTAGGTCGGGATG
>JAEZYO010000927.1 GCA_023419055.1 Pseudomonadota bacterium
GTGCGCCACGTGGCGCTGCTCACGCTGCGCCTGCACGGCGTGGAAGCGCTCGAGCAAGCGGTGGGTCACGCGCAGGCGACGCACCTCCTCGATCAGATGAAGGCGACGCTCGGCGAAGCGGCGTTCCGTCGCGGCGCCCGCTGGTCCTGGGAGGCAGCGAGCGGCGGGTCACTCGTCGCCTCCGCCACGGCGAGCGCCGTGGTCGGCTTGATGGCGAACCCCTCGCGCGCCCCCTCGGACGCGGTCTGGCTCGCGATCGACGTGCACGAGGTGGTGCGCGGCGGCTCCGAAGATTTGCCGGTGCCGATCACGGCCAGCATCGGCATCGTACGCGGTATCGCGACGGGGCAGCGCGACAAGGCGGGGCACCTCATCGACTACGAGCTCCAGCGCTCGGCGCACGACCTCGCGCACACGCTCGGCGCCACGGCGCCCCCCGGGACGAGCTGGGTCGCCGGCGGCCTGTACCGCCTGGTCCGGCGCGACTTCGTCTGGGGCGACGCTCCGACGATCAAGATCGCCGACGCGGAGCGGCTCGGGCTGCCCGAAAACCTCCGGATCTACTCGCTGCTCCGCGCCCACACGCGCGAGGAGAAGCTGTCCGAGATGGCCCACGCGCCGAGCGATCTGGTGGGCCGCGACGCCGAAATCGCGGACCTCCATTCGGCGTACTACGGCGTGGTCGGTTCGGGGCAGAGCCTGGGTGAGGTCGCCGCGCGCGTCGTCTACGGCGAGATGGGCATCGGCAAGACCGCGCTCGTCACCGCCTTCTTGAACGAGCTCCCCCCCGACGCTCGCATCCTTCACATCGAGTGCTCGCCGGCGCTCTCCGAGGTGCCCTTCTCCACCCTCCGCGAGTGGTTCCGCGAGCTCACGGGCGTCTCGCACGATCACGACTCCGAGGGCGCGAAAGATCTCGTCGCCTCGGCGCTCGGCGAGTTCGCCGAGAGCGTCGAGGGCTTCGAGGTGATCGAGCGCGTGGCCGAGCTCTGCACCGGGCGCGTCCGCCCCGCCGTCGACGACGCCGACGTGGTGCGAAGCCGCCAGCTGATCGCGGCCGGTCTTCGCTTGCTGTTCGCGCGCGCCGCCGAGCAGGGGCCGCTCGTGGTCGTGCTCGACGGCATGCAGTGGAGCGACCGACCGAGCCTCGAGCTCATCACCGAGTTCTTGCAGAAGCGCGAGCAGCTCCCGGTGCTCGCCATGATCACGACGCGGCCCGACGAGCGCCTCGCGCCGTTCCTCGAAGGCCTCGTGCGCGTCGAGCTGAAGGGCCTTTCGAGCGAGAACCAGATCCGGCTCCTGCAGGCGCGGCTCGGGGTCAGCGAGGGCGTGGCCCAGGCGTGCGGGGATCTCTTGCCTCGCGCGGCAGGTAACCCGTTCTTCCTGCTGGAGATGGTCGACGCCCTGCTCGAGCGCGGCCTGTTCGAGATCCGTGAGCGCAGCGACGGCAAGCAAGAGCTCGTGCAGGTCGAGCAGAAGGGCGACGGCGCGCTGCCGCTGCCCTCCACGCTCGAGCAGCTCATCGCCGACCGCCTGAACGAGCTCCCCCCGGAGGAGCGGCTCATCATCGAGTGGTTGAGCGTGGCCGGCGGCCCTCTCAACCAAAAGGATCTCGGCGCCCTCACGGGCAGCGAAGCCGAAGAGGCCGTCACGCGGCTCTGCGCGCGCGGGCTCTGCGACAGCCGTAACGATCAGGTCGACGTGCGCCACCCGCTCGCGCGCGACGTGGCGTATCGAGCGCTCGAGAAGCGCCGCCGCGTGCGCATGCACCACGAGCTCGGCGATCACCTGGCCAGGACCCCGCTCGCGCAAGGCGCTACGGCCGCCATCGTGGCGCGACACTTCGCGCGCGGGAACGCCCGCTCGGAGGCCGCTCATCACTACCTCGAAGCGGCTCAAGCGGCGCGCGCCGCGCACCAGATGGCGCTCGCCAAGCGCTACTTCAAGCGCGTCGCCGCGCTCGCCACGGGCAACGACGCGATGCTGCTCGAGGCGCACGAAGCGCTCGAAGCCATCTGTCGCCTCCAGGGTCGCTGGCGCGAGCGCCGCTCGCACCTGCACCATTTCCGGACGCTCGCGAAGAAGAGCGGAAAGCCGCGCTGGGTCGCGTCCGCGCTCTTTACCACCGCGCAGTTCGAGCTCGACACGGGCCGGCTCTCGAAGGCGCTCTCCTCGGCGCAGCGCGCGGAGCACGTCGCGTCGCAGTCGGGCTCCGCACTGATCGAGGTGCAGGCGCGCACGCTGATCGCCGAGATTTTGAACGACCTCGGTGACATGCAGGGCGCCCTCGCGGCGGCCGATCGCGCCATCCAGACGGTCGAGGGCTCGCCCGTCCCTGCCCGGCAGCGCGCCGAGGTGCTGCGGCTGCGCGGCACCTTGCTTCGGCGCGTGGGTCGCGTGCACGAAGCGATGGAGGCGCAGGCCGAGTCGGTCGCGGTGTTCCGGCAGGTCGGAGCGCGGAGGCTCGAGGCGCGCGCCAAGAACTCGCTCGCCTACTCGCTGCTCGTGCTCGGCCGCTACGAAGACGGGATCAGCCTCGCCCTGGACGCGATCGGCATCGATCTCTCGATCGGCGGTCGCTTTCAGATCGCGAAGACGCTCTGCACGATCGCCGAATGCTACGCCTCGCTCGGCGACGTGGACCGCGGGCTCGCCTACATGCGCCGCGCGCGCGAAGCCCATGAACGTTACGGCGACCAGGATTCGCGCGCCGACACCTTGCTCTCGCTCGCCGAGATCTTGCTCGAGCAAGGCGACATTTCGGCTTCGGAGACGCTCGTGGGTGACGCCGGCGCGCTCACCGCGGTCACCGGCAGCGCCTACGACTCGGTGCACGAGAAGCTCCTGCGCGCGGTGCTCGCGCGCAACACGGGGGACTCGGCGCGCGCCGTCATGCACGCCTTCGAGGCGCGCCAGGCCGCCGAAGCGCAGGCGTACGTCGCCTTTCATTTCTACGCGATGGCCATCGAGGCTTCGGCGCGCGTCGAGATGGGCGAGGCCCACACGGGCATCTTGCTCGCGACCACGGCCATGGGCGCCATCGACACGCTGCAGGGCTCGGAGTACGGGCTCTTCACCCGCGCGCTCTGCTGCGAGGCGCTGCGCAAGGCGGGCTCTCCCCAAGCGGAAGAGATGCGCGCGCGCGCGTCCGACTACGTGCGACGTCTACTGTCCTACGTGCGCGACGCGACCTTCACCGCGTCGTTCCTGCATCGCCAGGTGGTCCGCCAGATCTTGGGCGACGCGACCGCGGACGCCCTGCTCGCGGCGCGAGGCGCCAATCACGGCACTGGCTCGAGCCCCGGTTCGAACCCCGGCTCGAGCCCCGGCGGTAGCGGGCCCTTCCACGGCACGCCGTCGCCTCGCCTCACCGAGCATCCGCCGCCGCACCCCGAACTCAAGGCTTGAAGCGCTCAGTACCGCTCGCCCGAGAGCCCGTCCGCGCCGCAGCCCGGCGAGTCGCTGGGTTCACCTGACGGACAGCCGCCGCGGCCCGGCTGGCCGTGATCCACGCGCGGCGAGCCGAACAGCTTCACCTGCGCGGAGCCGAGCTCCACGATCGCGAACGAGTGACCGCCGCTGCCGCCGCTGCCATAGCCGCCGTCACCGCCACGGCCCCCTTCGGTGCCCGCGGTACCTAGGCCTTTCCCGGCAGCGCCTTCGCTCGAGCACAAAAGAAGGTCGCACGGCGCGACACGGCACGTCGGTCCGTCGGCGCCAGTCTCGCCCTGCCCTCCAGGTCCGGCCTCGCCGCCCTTGCCCCCTTTGCCGCCTCTCCCTCCGTCGCCCGAGACGAGCGCCCCGCCGCGCACCTCGACCAGCGCGTCCACGGCGAACACGGCGACGCTGCTACCTCCGCCCCGTCCCTTCTCGCCGCCGGCACCCCCGCCGCCTCCACAACCGGATGTGCCGGGCTGACCGCACGATGGCGTCGCGACCGCCTGCACGCACACCGCGAGGTTCGTGCAGGTGTAGCAGGTGACACAGCCACCGTTCCCTGCGCTCGGCGCATCGGCTCCGACTCCAGGATCCCCAGGAGTACCCGCTTCACCGTCGAGGCCGTCGGCCGGGACGAAGCCGAGCCCCGCCTCGAACTCAGCGACGAGCGGGCCCACGGCGCCCTCGCCGTCCGCGCCGGTCGCAGCGTCGGCCGCGTCGCACTCGGTGTCACCCGGCTCGCCCGCTCCGCCGTCCGCGCCGTCCGCGCCGGCGAGGCCGTGACCGGGCAAGACCTGCACGTCCGTGAGCACGAGCTTCGTGGACGCGCCGACCGCCTTCACCCCGAAGGTTGAAAGCCCGGCGCCCGCGTGGGCCTCCAGGGTCAGGTTCGTCAGGCGCGCCTCGCCCCCGAGATCCTCGGCCAGCACCGTCTGATCCGAGCCCTCCGCGCCCGTGATCACCACCCGATCTTCGTGGCTGCACGCCAGCGTCCACTCGAAGTCACCCGGCGCTCCGAACGCCGAAACTCCACCCTCGATGGTGATACCCTCGCGAAGGTCGAGCGACTCCGCGTAGATCCCGGTCGCCACGTACACGTGGTCGACCTTCGAGCCCAGCGCGGCGCGATCGAGCGCGACCTGGATGCTGCGACAAGGGAACGCGCGACTCCCACACGTGGGACCGTCCTCGCCCTCGACGCTCACGAAGAGCGACGTCGCGTCCGGCACTTCGAGCGGAAAGCACGTGGCGCTGCCGTCGCTGCCGCCTTGGCCGGATTCACCGGCGTTCGGCGCGCCAGAATCGCCCGCGAGGCCGGACACCGAACCCCCCGCGCCACCGTCAGCGGCTGAGCCGCCGACCGAAGGAGCGCCGCCTGGCGGCGCGTCGGCGAACAGGCGCGACGAAAACTCCGGCCCTCCACAGGCGTAGAGCCATGCGCTCCCAGCCACGAGCGCCCCTGCCATGGATTGGGCGTTCCTGACGCGAGCCATCTTTCGCGCGGAGGATAACCCGACTTGGTCGCGCCGGCATCCTCAGCGCGTCAAAAGTACGCGGAGGCCGCGGGCTATTCCTGAGGCTTTCTTCCGAGCAGCTTGGTCGCGAGATGCTCCCCGAGCTCCGACGAGAGCAGGCGCTCTACAGCGGCCTCTTTCTCGCGCCTTTCCCCTTCGTCGTACTGAAATTCGATCCCCATGCCGGCCGGATTTGCCTTGGTGGCTTCGTTCGCGTCGGTCACCCAGATCACCTTGCCGCGCAGCCGCAGGGGCTCGGGCCACGTGGGGACTCCGAGCGCGAACACGAACTCCGTCCCGACCGGGAGGGGCTTGTCCGTCCCGATGAAGGTTCCGCCGCGCGAAATGTTCTTCGTGTAGTCCGCGAAGAACGTGTTGAGTCGTTTGTACTCGACCTTCAGCTCGATGGGCGCACGGAATGCTCGGCGCCGTTCGGAATCGTCGGCTTCTGCAGGAACCATCCCGTTCTCAGACTACCACGCCCTCCCCGACGACCAAGACCAATGCTATCAAGCTTCCGTGCAAGACCCGTACGAGGTGCTCGGAGTCTCCCGAGGGGCAAGTGAGGCGGAAATCAAGACCGCCTTCCGCCGGCTCGCGGCCCAGCACCACCCGGACAGAAACCCGAACGATCCGGAAGCACACACGCGCTTCAAGGAGATCAACTCGGCGTACCAGGTGCTCTGCGACCCGAACAAGCGCGCCGCCTACGATCGTTACGGCTCGGCCGCATTTCAGCCCGGCGGGCGCGGCGCAGGGCCTGATTTCGTCGACTTCGGCGGGCTCGACGAGATCTTCGGCGACATCTTGGGAGCCTTCGGCTTCAAGAGCGGCGACAAGGGCGAGATCCGGAAGACACTCCAGCTCACCTTCGAAGAAGCTGCGGCGGGCTGCGAGAAAGAGATCACGTACGAGCGGCTCGACACATGTGGGAGCTGCGCCGGTAGCGGGGGAGCGCGTGGGACACGGGTCGACACCTGCTCCGCTTGCGGCGGACGCGGAAAGGTTCGCTTCCAGCAGGCTCTGTTTCCCATCGCGGTCGAGCGCCCCTGCTCGCGCTGCCGAGGCACGGGCTCGATCCCGAGGGTGGCCTGCCCGACCTGCAACGGTAACGGAGTCGCCAAGGTCGAACGCACCTTGAAGCTCGAGATCCCGGGCGGCATCGAAGCAGGGTCGAGCCGCACCGTGTCGGGTGCGGGGCACCGCATGCGCGCAGAGCGCCCGGCGGGGGATCTCGAGATCCTCATCGACGTCCTCCCTCACCCCTTCTTCAAGCGCTCCGGAGACGACATCTTGTGTCGCGTTCCGCTCACCTTCACGCAGGCCGCGCTCGGCGCGGAGATCGACGTGCCCACGCTCGAGGGCAAGGTGAAGATGAAGGTGCCACCGTCGACGCAGTCGGGCACGGTGCTCCGCATCAAGAACAAGGGCTTCTCGCGACGGATGCGCACGGGAAGAGGCGATCAGCTCGTGGAAGTGGCCGTCGAGGTGCCGGCGAAGCTCACGGAGCGCGCTCGCGATTTGATCGAAGAGCTCGGCCGCGAGCTCGGTGAAGACGTTCAGCCCCAGCGACAGAGCTTCCTCCACAAGCTCAAGAACATCTTCGGCTGACGCGGCTCAATCGCCGAGCAAGCCCGCGCGCAACTCTCGCGCGTCGCGACCGACCACTCACTCGTCACCCGTGGGGCAGTAGCTTTCGCCTGCGCAGAAGTCGGCACACGCCTCGCCGAGCTTCGGGGCCGCTACGCAGGCGCGCACGCACTCGATACCCTCCGAGCAAGCTCCCCCGAGCGGCACCGTGTCCCGGATCAACCGCTCAAGCGGGCCGCGAAGTCCGCGACGGCGCCTGCCGTGGAGGACGGACCAGCGCCGTCGTCGTCCGTCTCGCCGCAGCCCATGAGCGCTGCTCAACAGACGAGCCAACGCCCAGCGAGCGCGCGCAGCCAGAAACCGGAGACTCCTCCGAGCTTTCGCAACGCCACCTCTCCTCGCCCTTCCTGGGATAACACGAGTCCCAGCGAACCCGCCTCATTCGAGGATTTCCTTCGCGGCTCGAAGCGAATACGCACGGAGCACGATGGAAACGCGACGAATCGGGATGCTGGGCTCCGGCAACATGGCCGGCGCCCTGATCCGCGGGCTCCTGGCTTCGGGCCGGGTCAAGAAAGAGAGCATTCGGGCGAGCGACGTGCGCAAGGAGCGCCTCGCCGATCTCGAAGCCGAGTACGGGATCTCGACGACCACCGACAACCACGAGCTCGTGCGTTGGGCGAACGTGGTCGTCCTCGCGGTGAAGCCCCAAGTGTTCGATCGAGTGCTCGAACCGATCCACGGAGATTTCGCGCCCGGGACGCTCGTGGTCTCGATCGCCGCTGGAGTTCCGCTGCGCGCACTCGAGGCTCGGCTGCCCGCGCATGTTCAGGTCGTGCGCGCCATGCCGAACACGGCAGCCATCGCGCTCGCGGGCGCCACCGGAGTCTCACCGGGCTCGCGCGCGACGGAAGACGACGTCCGAGTGGCGCGCGAGCTCTTCGAAGCGGTCGGGCGCGCGGTGGTGCTCGATGAGCCGCTGATCGACGCCGTGACGGGCCTCTCGGGCAGCGGCCCGGCTTACGTCATGCTGATGATCGAGGCGCTCGCGGACGGAGGCGTCAAGGTCGGGCTCCACCGAGAAACGGCGCTGCTGCTCGCGGCCCAGACCGTCTACGGCTCGGCCAAGCTCCTGCTCGAGACCGGCGAGCATCCGGGGCGCCTCAAGGACATGGTAACGAGCCCCGGAGGGACCGCCATCGCCGGCCTCCACACGCTCGAGTCGGGGGGCCTTCGCCGCACCTTGATCGATGCCGTCGACGCGGCAACGCGCCGCGC
>JAEZYO010000932.1 GCA_023419055.1 Pseudomonadota bacterium
GTACACGACACGACTCCGAAACGACGGCCTGCGGCCTTTCTTCGAGGCCGTGATGACCGCCGACCCGGAAGAAAAACGCGCCGTCGCCGCTGCCGTCCTGGCCTCTTGCCGGCGCGGGGCAGGGAGCGAGTTCCAGGCGGAGCTGTCCTGGGGCGTTCGCATCGGCGAGCTCTATCCCGGTGACGTCGGGCTCGTGATCGCTCTGAGCCTGAACCTGGTGCTGCTCGAGCCCGGACAAGCGATCTACCTACCCGCCGGAAATCTCCACGCCTATCTCTCCGGGACCGGCGTCGAGATCATGGCAAACTCCGACAACGTGCTGCGAGGCGGCCTCACGCCCAAGCACGTCGACGTACCCGAGCTCCTGAAGGTGCTCGATTTTCAGGCAGCCCCCGCCAAGGTGCTGGAAGCGCAGCACTCCGACTCCGAACGTGTGTTCGCCACGCCGGCTCCCGAGTTCCGCCTTTCGTACTTGGAGCTCGCGGGGAGAGCTAAAATGACACACCGCCCCGTGCCCGAGATCGTCCTCGTGACGAGCGGAAGCGCGCGGATCTGTTCACCCGCGGGCGATATCGCTCTCTCGAGCGGTGAATCGGCGTTCATCCGCGCCGATGACCTACCGTATGAGCTCGAAGGGTCGGGTGCGGTTTTCCGAGCCACGGTTCCTTAGGCGGGCGGCTCGGCCTTCTTCGACGAGCTCCTGTCCTAATCCTGCCGCTCGCCGCGGCCCTGCCCTTCGCCGCGGCCCTGCCCTTCGCCGCGCCACGGGTTGCGCATCCGCCCGGGTCGGGCGCCCAAGCGCTGCTCTTCGCCCAGCGCTTGATAGGCCTGCATCTGCGTGCCGTCGAGGACCTCTCCGAGCTTGGCCTCGGCCGAAGCCCGAAGCTGACCGACTTGGGCTCGGAACGCTTCACGATTGGGCGCGCCCGCGTCCGAGTTTCGGAGCTCGCGAACGTTTTGAAAAAACTGTGCCGCGACTTCGCTCAACTTGACCTTTTGCTGCTCCGTGAGCTTGAGGGTACCGACGAGACCGTTCGCCCACTCGTCGGCCATCTGCCGGCGCCGCTCGGTGCGCTCCATCTCACGATCGGCGTCGCGCTCTTCCTCCAGGCGTTGCACGACGTCGCGCACGGCCGCCTCGAACACGGGATCGTCGACGACCGGCGACGTATCGCCGGGCGCCCGAGCCGTGTCAGCCGCGTCGGGGTTGGAAGGCCTGGCGGAGGAGAGGCTCGAAGGTAGAAGCGCGCGCTGGTGAAGTCGCTGCACGGCGCGCTCGAGCGCTGCCACGCGGCCGTCGAGATCGGACGCAGGCAGCTCCGCGACCACCTCCGCTCCGCCGCGCTCGGTTCGCTTGCTCCCCGCCTTGCCTGGCGAGGCGACCCAAAGGGTCAAGAGCGACCCGAGGACTCCACCGACGATCGCGCCTAGCGCTGGGCCCAAGATCGGCGAAACACGCATGCCCCCATGTTACTGAGCGGTCGACTCCTCGGCCACGATCTCGGCGTCTTTCGGCTCGGGACAGCGTTCGCCGGTGTAGCCTTTCTCGCCTTTCGGGATGCGGCACGGGTGCACCTCCACGCGGCGCGGCCTGGGCTTGTAGGTAACCTTGCGCTTTTCCTCGCGCGTCGTCCCGTCCGGCAGCGTCAGGAGGCGCGAAACGTCGACGCTCCACCCGATCATCCCGGCGTCGCGCACCTTTTCTTCGTTGGGTTCGAGCTTCGGGTTCGGCTCGAGGGTGAGCGACGGCTGGGTGATGTTCGTGCGCTCGGAGACGTGGGCGCGCACCTTGCGGCCGCCGTTGTCGCCATAGAGCTTCAACGTAATCGTGGTCTCCGTGTAGATGGCCCTGATCAGGAGCCCAGCGGTCGTGTCGTTCGTGAAGATCAGATCCGGCTTGGGCCAGGAGAGCGTCGCCTCGTGGCCCATGGGGTAGCGCGGAAACCAATACGTGTGAGGCTGGCGCTCGACGATCGCGTAGCCACCGTGGAAGAGGGCGTTGAAGATCGTCGTCGTAAACTGGCTGATCCCTCCGCCGAGCGTGTCCACCATCTCACCCTCCTCGATGGTCGGCGCGGGGACGAACCCGTTCTTCGCGGTGCGGGGTCCGACCACGGCGTTGAGCGATACCGTCTCGCCCGGCAGCACGACGCGACCGTTCAAGAGATCGGCGATGCGATGGATGTTCTGGACGCGCCGCTCGCAACACGGGTGCCGAGTCGTGAACGAGCTCACCAGGCCCTTGATCCCGAGGGCTTCTGCCTGCTCGGTCGAGAGCTTCGGGAGCGGCTCGCTCTTGCGCGGAAGTACGGCTCTCGCGCTGCCCCGCGCGGCTTCCATCACGACGCTCGGGAGTCGCTCGAAATCGACGCGCACGCCCGGTTGGCTCGGCGTGATGGTGATCTTGTCCTTCTGGTCGACCTCGAACTTCGCGTCGAGCGGCTCGCGCTCGAGCTTGGCTCGTTCGGGCTCGAGCAACGTCGCGAGCTCGGCGGCGCTGAAGTTCAAGCTCGGCTCGGCGTCGCCCTGCGCGAGATGCAACGCTCCGGCGAGCTGCTCGGGCGAGAGCGTGATCGCCGGCGTGGAGGGATCGTCGAGCTCGAGCACCACGGGTCGCGCGACGAGCGCGTTGGCTCGCGCCGCGAGGTCGTCGAAGACGCCGGGCGCGCGCCGCGGCGCGCTCTTTCGAGTCGGGAGCTCGAGCTCGCTGCGCTCCGGATCCGCGAACGCGATCGCGATCGCTCGCTCGAGATCGGAGGCGAGCACGGTGCCTGCTTTCTCGTGGCGCGGGACGAAGGTCGCACCTCTGCGCTCGATGTCGCCTTCGACCGGCGGGTCGACGATCGCCGTTTTCGACCACTCGGCGAGCTTCGCGGCGAGCGCCTTCGAGTCGAGCGCGACCACGGGGGCGGCCTTCTCGGTCACGAAGCAACGAGCGAGGAATCGCTGAAAGCGAGCCCAAATCCCCGGCGATCGGCCGGCCTCGAGCGCTCGAGCGAGCGTCGCCTCGCGGTCGACCGTAAGGCCTACGTCGCGAGCCGCTAGGTCGAAGCTCTTCTCGGCGATGAAGAGCTTGAGCTTCCGACTCGCGAGCCGTGCTTGGAGCGCTTCTATGTCGCGCGAAAGCTGGCCGGTATCATGTCGAGATACGTCGATCCCACCGAGCTCCACGTTCATTGCCGCGCGCCCGCGTGTCGCGCAAGCTTCCACGCCGCAGGCGAGCGGCAAAAGGAATATCCCGAGCACGGGCAAGGCGAACTGCACCCACTGCCGCGCGCGCTTCGGCGTTCGCGGGGTGCGAGCGCTCGAAGAATCGTCCGCATTCCGCGCGGCCGGTGGCTCGGGCAATTGTTCAGGCATTTCCGTCAATTGAGTGAAGGGTTGCGCTGCTTTTCGAGAAGAAGCAACCCGCTTCGCGTGGTCCCTCTAGCGTCCCGAGATGCGGCGCCTCGAAGCACGCCAAAGACCGGCATCGAGCGCTTGCTCGATTCGTCTTGCCCGGGCGCCGCGCTTTTTCGGAAGCCGAGATTCTGCTTCCCTAAGGAGCGCCGCGTGCTAGGTTCAAACTCGTGTGGGTCCGTCGTTCGGCAATCCGCCCCGTCCCCGCTTACGCCACGGTTCCTGAGCATGCGTTGCATGCCGTCAGGGATGGTCTGGCGGAAGACGACGAAGAAGCGCGAGCTCAGCTCGACGAGGCCTTCGAGCGCTTCGAGCGTGCGCAGCCCGCGCTCGCCGCTCACGTGGCGGACGCCCTCGGCCGCCCGCTCGACGACACGGCGCTCGCGCTCGGTTACTTCCTCGCGTTGACGGTCTGGCTCGCGTTCGAGAAGGCGCAGGGCCAGCACATCGACGAGGTGCGGGAGCAAGAAATCGAGGCCACCGAGGAGCTCCTCACCCTCGACGAGGAGCTCCGCCGAGCCGACCCGGCAGAGTCGCTCGACAGCGACGACGTCATCGCCATGGAGCAGCCGCACGTGCTCTCCTACGTGCACGAGCACATCGACGCGACGCTCGACGCACACGCGGAAGAGATCGACGTGGACGACGTCCACGCGGTCTACCGGGTGGTCCTGGTCGAGATCCTCGCGCTCTCGTACGCGGTTCGGCGCCCGGAAGGTTACCCGGTCGCGAAGACCGAGCTCCTCGCCTAGCACCTGGCGTCTCTTGGCGGGGCGTGCTCGCGCTCCCCCAGCACTTGGGCTATGACATCGCCCGCCAGGTATGCGTGCGGACTCGGAGCGGTTCCTTCCCTATGGTCGGCAGACCATCGACGACGACGACGTCGAGAGCGTCGTCGCGGCGCTGCGCGGCGACTACCTGACGACCGGTCCGCTCGTCGGTGAATTCGAGCGAGCGCTCGCGGCGCGCGTCGGAGCGAGTCACGCCGTGGCGGTCGCGAACGGCACGGCGGCGCTGCACGCTGCTTACGCAGCGGCCGGCGTCGGCCCCGAGAGCGAGGTCGTGGTGCCCGCCGTCACCTTCCTCGCCACCGCGAATGCGGCTCGTTTTCTGGGCGCCCGCGTGGTCTTCGCCGACGTCGACCCGGACACCGGCCTGCTCACCGTAGACACGCTCCGAGAGCACGTCGGCTCGCGCACCCGGGTGATCGCGCCGGTGCACCTCACGGGCACTTCGTGCGACATGGCGGCCATCGCGCCCGTGGCGGCCGAGGTCGGAGCCTCGGTGGTCGAGGACGCCGCTCACGCCGTGGGCGCGAGCGACGGGACCGCTCCGGTGGGCGCCTGTCGTCACTCCGCTGCGTGCGTTTTCTCGTTCCACCCCGTCAAGCAGATGACCACCGCCGAGGGTGGCGCCATCGTCACGAACGACGAAGCGCTCGCGCGCAGCATGCGAGAGTTTCGCAGCCACGGCATGGTGCACGACACCTCGCGCTTCGAGGGCGAGCCGGTCGCGCCCGGCTACTACGAGCAGCACTCGCTCGGTTTCAACTACCGCATCACCGACGTGCAGTGCGCGCTCGGTTTGAATCAGCTGAAGAAGCTGCCCTCGTTCATCGAGCGGCGTCGGGCCCTTTCGCGCCTCTACGACGAGGCGCTGCGGGAGCTCTCCGCGGCGTTGCCGGTGACGCGCGGCTCGGCGCGCGAAATCAGCGGCTACCACCTGTACGCCGTGCTGATCGATTTCGCCGCGCTCGGCACCACGCGCATGGCCGTGATGCAGGGCCTGAGAGCGCTCGGCGTGGGCACGCAAGTCCATTATCCGCCGGTCCCGAGCCAGCCTTATTACAAGAAGCTCGGTGAACGGCCCGAGCGCTACCCGGGCGCGGAGCGCTACGCCGCGCGGACGCTGAGCTTGCCGCTCTATCCGTCGATGCAGGACGACGACGTGCTCCGCGTCGTCGCGGCTTTGAAGAGCGTCCTCGACCGGAAACCATGACCTTACCCGGGCACGTCGTCGCCGTCGTGCAGGCGCGCATGGGCTCTTCCCGCTTGCCCGGCAAGGTGTTGCGAGAGGCCTCGGGCCGGACGCTCCTCGCGCACCTCGTCCAGCGGCTGAGGCGAGCGCGCACCATCGATCGGATCGTCATCGCGACGACGACCTCGCCCGCGGACGACGAGCTCGAGCGCGCCGCGCAGGCCCTCGGCGTCGGAGTGTCGCGCGGCTCGGAGAGCGACGTGCTCTCGCGCTACGCCGCGGCGATCGCTCCGCTCGCGGCCGACACGGTCGTGCGCGTCACCGCCGACTGTCCGCTGCTCGACGACGCGGAGGTCGATCGCGTCGTCGGCGAATACCTGACGCGCCGGAGCAGCGCGGAGCCTGCCGACTACGTCACCAATCAGGCGGGCAACGTGCGGCGCATCCCGCGCGGCCTGGACGTCGAGGTGATGAGCCGGGCCGCGCTCGAGCGCGCGCATCGCGAGGCCACGGCGCCTGGTGACCGCGAGCACGTGACGCCGTATCTCTACCGCGAGCCGGGCCGCTTCCGCAGCGTGGTCACCCACTACCCCTTCGGCGACTTTTCCGATCTCAGGCTCACCGTCGACACCCCCGAAGACCTCGCGCTCGTGAGCGCCGTTTTCGAGGCGCTCGGGCCCGACGCGCTCTTCCCCGCCGTGGCCGCGCACCTGCGCGAGCACCCCGAGCTCAAGGCGCTCAACTCGCACGTCGAGCAGAAGACGGTGTTGGGTGAGGACGAGCTACGCCGCCAGCGCATCGCGGGCCGCCTCCTGCTCGCCCGGGCGGACGCTGGAACCGCGATCGGCTTCGGGCACGTCGCGCGCACCGGCGCGCTGCTCGAGGCGTGGGTCGAGCTCGGTGGGAGCGCCGAGCTCGTCGGCACGGGTATCGGCGGCAAAGCCCGCGACCGGCTCGAGCGTGTCGCGCGACTCATGGAGGCAGCGCCCACCCCCGAAGCGCTCGTGGAGCGAGCTCGAGCGGTCTCCGCCGCTGCCGTCGTCCTCGACGGGTATCGCTTCGAGGCAGAAGAGGGCGCGCTCTCTCGAGCGCGGGTGCCGATCCTCGTCTGGGACGATCTCGCCGAGCGCGTCCCTGACGCGGACGTCGTCCTCAACCAGAATTTGGGCGCGCGCGCGGAAGCGTACGCCGGCGCGCGGGGTCGCGTGCTCGCGGGTGCCGCCTACCTCTCTCTGCGGAGTGAGTTTCGTGCCTCGCTCGAAGCGTCGAGAGCGGCGCGTCGCGCCGAGGCGCGGGCGGTTCGTGTCCTCGTCGGCTTCGG
Source organism: Pseudomonadota bacterium (assembly GCA_023419055.1). Next base: position 6,698 of record JAEZYO010000932.1, read on the forward strand.
CGCCTCCGATCCGGCGGCGCTGAGCCCCAGGGTGGCGGCTGCCCTCTGCCAAAGCCTTCCCGCCGGGGTAACCATCACGGTCGTGGTCGGCTCCGGCGTCGCGGCATCGACGCGTGACGCCCTCGCGCGACTCGGCAGTCAAGCTGCAAATCTCGAGGTGCTGCAGGATCCGGCGACGCTGACGGACCTTCTCGCGAGCTCGAGCGTGGCGGTGCTCGGCGCGGGGTCCATGGCCTGGGAGGCGCTGTCCCTCGGGGTCCCGAGCCTGCTCGTCGCCGTGGCCGAAAACCAGCGAGTGGTCGTCCGAGGAGCCGTCGACGCGCTGGCCGCGAGAGACGCCGGGCTACCCGACTCGGGGCTCGAAGCCCGGGTCCGCGAGGGCGTCCTCGAGCTACTCTCCCGGCCCGAACTGCGTCGGGAGCTCTCCGAGCGCGCGATGCGGCTCTTCGACGGCAGAGGCTGTTACAGGGTGATCGACGCCTTGCTCGATGCCATAGAACGGAGACGATCGTGAAGTCATCATTCGAGATCTACGGCAAGAAGGTCGGCACCGGCGCTCCGTGTTTCGTGATCGCCGAGGCCGGGAGTAACCACAACGGTAGCCTCGACATCGCGCGGCGCCTGGTCGATACGGCCGCAAGCGCGGGGGCAGACGCCGTGAAGTTCCAGACCTTCGAGGCCAAGCGCCTCTATCCGAAGGGCGCGGGCAAGAGCGACTACCTCAAGGACGAGACGCCCATCTTCGACATCATCAAGGCGATGGAGATGCCGCCCGAGTGGCTGCCCGATCTCCGCGACCGCGCCCACGAGAAGGGCCTCGCCTTCATCTCGAGCCCCTTCCACGAAGAAGCGGTCGAGCTGCTCGACCCGTTCGTGGACGCCTTCAAGATCGCCTCCTACGAGCTCACTCACGAGCCGCTCCTGCGCGCGGTGGCGAAGAAGAGGAAGCCGGTCATCGTCTCGACGGGCGCCGCCACCGTGAGTGAGGCGGAGGTCGCCGTGTCCGCGCTGCGAGCCGCGGGGTGTGAGGAGCTCGTCGTGCTCCAGTGCACGGCCTCGTACCCGACGCCGCCCGAGGCCGCGAACGTGAAGAGCCTGGTCACGCTGCGCGACGCGCTCGGCGTGCCCACCGGGCTCTCTGATCACACGCGTGACCCCTGCGTCGCACCCATGGTCGCGGCGGCGCTCGGCGCTGCCGTGATCGAGAAGCACTTCACGCTCTCCAATCAGCTGCCCGGCCCCGATCACGCGTTCGCGGTCGAGCCTGCCGAGCTTTCGCTCCTGGTGCGTCGGGTGCGCGACGTGGAGCTCGTCTCCGGTACCGGCCGCAAGGAAGTCCACTCGGTCGAGGAGGAGCTTCGCGGCTTCGCGCGCCGCTCCATCTTCACGACGCGCGCCGTCAAGAAGGGTGAGGCTTTCACTCGAGACAACGTCGACGTGCTGCGCCAGGGCAAGCTCGGCACCGGGCTCTCTCCGGCGGAGCTCGAGCGCGTGCTTTCGAGCGTGGCGGAGCGTGACCTCCCCGGCGAGGTGCCGCTCCAGGAAGCCGACCTTGGTCGCCGTTGATTCACGAGTGCCCTCGCCCGTGATCTTGCGGCCCGCCGTCGACTCCGATCGCGACCTCACCTTCGCCTGGGCGAACGATCCGCTCACGCGCGCGATGTCCTTCTCGACCGCTCCCATCGCCGCCGAGGATCACGCGCGCTGGTTCGCAAAGGCGCTCACCGGGGTGGTGCGTCGCCTCTTCATCGCCGAATACGAGCAGGAGCCGTTCGGGATCTTGAGGATCGACTTCCTGGATCCGGAGCATCGAGCAGCCGAGGTCGGAATCAATCTCGCTCCGTCCGCACGCGGCCGCGGCCTGGCACTGCCGGCGCTCGCCGCGCTCTCGCGTGTGGCCCGTGAGCTCGGCGTGGAAAAGCTCGTCGCCCGCATCAAGCCCGAGAACACGGCGAGCATCCGTTCTTTCGAAAAGGCGGGATACCGGCCGACCTCGAGCGCCGCCGAGGAAGCGTCGCTCTGCTACGAACTCTCGCTCGGAGCGCCCAGCGCATGACCGTGAACGTGACGTGCCGCCTCGCGTGGGAACACACCCATCGCGAGCTCTTACCCGCGCTCCTCGCGTTGAAGAGCTTCCGCGATCACGGCCACCGGCCATTGCTCGAACACGTGTCGGCGATCGGCACCGAGCCCTACACGCGCGACGTCGTCTTCTTGCCCTTCTATTACGACGACCAGGTCCGCGACCGCTACCTCACCCGCCGAGAAACGCGCGGCGCCTGGCTCGTCAACCTGGCGTACGAGCAGATGCACTTTCGCTGCGGGCGCGGCTACCTCTTGCCCGACGGCGCGTTCGCCCGAGAAGAGATGCTGCACTGCGCCTGGGGGCCGCGCTTCGAAGAGCTCTTGCGCGAGCACGGCATCCCGAAGGAGCGCATCCGCCTCGTCGGCCACCCGCGCTTCGACATCTATCATCACCCCGAGCTCTTGTTCGATCGCGCTTACCTCGCGAAGCGCTACCAGCTCGATCCGGACAAGCCGTGGGT
>JAEZYO010000532.1 GCA_023419055.1 Pseudomonadota bacterium
GTTGGTGCGCTCGGACTGCGTGTTGTGAAAGAGGCTGTGCAGGCGAGGCCCGAGCTCTTGCGCGAAGGTCTCGTAAAAAGGCGCGAAGGCGGGTGACGGGGCGGCGTTCATGACGAGGACCACCTGCGCGCTCTCGCTCGCGCGTTCGACCGCGACCGCGAGGTAGCGCGCGACGCCAGCGTGCGCCCCGTCGGAATAGGGTGGGATTCGGTGCTCCACGAGGGCGCGCCGCACCACCTCGGCGACCTGGTTGACGAGCGGGTGGTGCACGAGACAGCGCGGGATGTGGACGACCCGGTGAGACCCCTCTTCGAAGATCCCGATCTTGGGAGAGCCCAGGCGCCCGCGAATCGCGAGGCGCGCTCGATAGCGAAAGCCGGTGCTCCGCCCCCTCCTGAACTCGGGCGCCGGAGCCCCGAGCGAGCGCGCGAGCTCGGTGAGAGCGCGGCCGGCCTCCAGGTGCGGGCCGAGCTCACCGAATCGCGGGCACCCCGGGCACGGTGGCCGGTGCGGGCATTCGATCGCGAGCTTCTTACCTACCAAGATTCACCGGCACTAGCACAGGACGGCTCGGTTCGTGGTAGAGCGTGCGCGAGAGTCGTGGCCGACGAAAGCCCAGAGCAGGCTCCTTCGAAAAAGCGCAAGGCGCGCTGGCTCGTGTTCGGGATGTGGGTTGGAGCGGCGCTCTTGATGTACCTGCTCAACGTGGTGTGGCGCTCCGAGCCTCAGCCGCCGCCCGTGCCGAAGCCGGAGCCGAGCACGCCGACGAGCGTCACTCCGCCGCCGAGCGCGGTCCCTCCCGCTCCGCCAGAGCCTCCGCCGTACATCGAGCTCGACGGGGGCACGCTCGAAGAACAGAAGGAGGCTTTGATCCAGAACCTCGCCAACGTGCAGGGTCTGACCGCGACCGAGGCCGCGGAGGTCCGGCGCATCTTCGAGAGCTCGCGCGCGCTCGGCCAGGGCAACCCCGAGATCACGCGCCACCCCATGACGCGCGAGGAGTGCCGCAAGATCCGGGCGAGCGCGGAGATCGCTCCGGCGGACGCGCGCTGCGGCGCGCCCTACATGGTGCCGCTCTACGATCCGGGCGCCGGCGAAACCGCCGATCAAGCGAGGGTGTGCATCGATCAGTACGAGTTTCCGAACATCCCCTGCGAGTATCCCGTCGTCTACCCGCGAGCCAACGAGGCCCAAGAGCTCTGCCAGGCCGTCGGCAAGCGGCTGTGCGACGCCCACGAGTGGGAAGGCGGCTGCGCCGGCGCGCTCAAGCCGGTGGAGAAGGAGTACGCCTTCGGTGAGCGCCGCATGATGCAGGAGTACCTGCACAACAAGGAGCGCGAGATCGTGTGGGCCTACGGGAAGAAGAAGGACCACTCGAAATGCGCGACTGGCAGCATGAAGAGCCCGAATTGTTTCGCGGGCGGGTGGGAGCAGTGCGGCAGCAACACCTATCCCGCTGGGGCATTTCCCGAGTGCAGGAGCCCGCTCGGCGTCTACGACCAGCACGGGAACGCCGCGGAGCACATGAACCTCCCGCTCGAGCCCGCGGAGCTCGGAAGCCGTGGCGGCACCGGCGAGACGGAGATGAAAGGGAGTTGGTTCGTGTTCGCCAAAGGCGAAGCGCACGAGGATGACTGCCGCTGGCGAGCGCTGATGTGGCACCACTCGCGCCTGATGGATAAGAACAGCCATCGGAATTACCACCTCGGCTTTCGCTGCTGCAAAGACATCGATCCCAGCTCGACAGCCGCTCGCCCCTGAGGGAAACTCCCGGACCGATGGTGGTCGGCCTCGGTATCGACGTCGCTTCCGTGGAGCGCTTTCGTCACTCGCTCGAGCGCTTCGGCGATCGCTTGTGGACCAGGGTGCTGACGGCGCGTGAGCAGAGTGACCTGGCCGAGCGCTCCGATCGAGCTCAAGCCCTCGCGGGCCGGTTCGCCGCGAAAGAAGCCGCCATGAAGGCGCTCGGCGCGCCTCCGGACGTCACCTTCCAGGACCTCGAGGTCCGGCGCGGCTCGAACCGCGCGCCCGAGCTCCACCTGCTCGGAAGCGCGAGCGAGCACGGGAAGCGCCTCGGCGTCGCGCGCTCGTTGGTTTCCATCACTCACGACGCGGGCGTCGCGGCGGCCGTCGTGGTGCTCGACTCCGAGCCGCTCGCGGATCGACGATGAAGCCAGTCCTGTCGCGCGAGGAGATGCGTCGCTTCGACGCACAGGCGAGCTCGGTCGGCCGCGTACCGAGCCTGCTCTTGATGGAGAACGCGGGTCGTGGCGCGGCGGACGTCATCGAGGAGCGCTTTCGCATAGCCGGCAAGCGCGTGCTCGTGGTGTGCGGAGCCGGCAACAACGGCGGGGACGGCTTCGTCGTCGCGCGCCGGCTGCTCGTGCGCGGAGCGAGCGTGGAGCTCGTCGCGCTCACGGCGCTCGACCGCTTGAAAGGGGACGCCCTGACGAACGCGGAGGCCTTCCGTGGCTCCGGTGGAGTCGTCACTCACTTGGCCGGCCCGGATTTGTCCCTTCTGGAGCAAGCGCTCGAGCGAGCCGACTTGGTGGTCGACGCGCTGTTCGGAACCGGCCTCGCTCGTCCCGTCGAGGGGTTTCTCGCGAGCGTCGTCGAGCGCATCAACGCCTCGGGCCGCCCCTGCGTGGCGCTCGATATCCCTTCGGGCTTGGACAGCGACACCGGCCAGACCCTCGGCGTCGCGATCCGCGCGACGGCGACCGTCACCTTCGGCCACCCGAAACGGGGCCTTCTCACGCCGAACGGCGTGACACACACCGGTGAGCTCACGGTCGCTGACATCGGGGTTCCTGCAGCGCTCGCGGAGAACAGCGGCTACGGCGCCGAGCTCATCGAGGCGAAGGACGTGGTCGAGGCGCTCGGCAGGCGAGGCGCGGCGGCGCACAAGGGAGCGTCGGGTCGTGTGCTCGTCCTCGCCGGGTCCCCTGGAAAGATCGGCGCCGCGCTGCTCGTCGCTCACGGGGCGCTCCGCGCCGGCGCCGGGCTCGTCACGCTCGGCGCGCGCCCCGACGCCGCGCAGGCTCTCGAGCTCCGCGTGCTCGAGGCCATGACGTTGCGCCTCGATCCGAGCGCTCCCGAAGCTTCTCTCGCTCCGGTGCTCGAAAACACCGACGCGGTCGCCATCGGTCCCGGTCTCGGGCTCGACGACGAGGCTCGGCGCATCATCCGGCACGTGGTCCTCGAGTGGGACGGGGTGAAGGTCGTGGACGCCGACGCCATCACTGCGTTCAAGGACGACGCCTCCGAGTTGTCTCGCGCGGCGGGCTCACTGGTGCTCACGCCGCACCCCGGCGAGATGGGCCGCCTGCTCAAGATGAGCGCGGCCGAGGTCGAGGCCGATCGCTTCGGCGCGGTGGAGCGCGCCGTCGAGCTCACGCACGCGACCGTCCTCTTGAAGGGCGCCCACACGCTCATCGGCTCTCCAGGTCACCGCATCGCGGTGGGTGCGCGCGGCTCGAGCGTGCTCGCGACGGGGGGCGCGGGCGACGTATTGTGCGGGATCCTCGCCGCTTGCGCGGTCACCGCGCCGCCTCGAGAGGCTGCGTGCGCCGCGGCGTACCTTCACGGCAAGAGCGGCGAGCTCTGGGCGGCGCGGCGGGGTGATACCGATCGGGGGCTCCTCGCTCACGAGGTCGCCGACACCTTGCCCGAAGCGCTTGCCGAGCTGGCAGCGCCCCTCCGGGTTCTGACAAGTTGACACTCGGCCGTGGCTCGTGAACCGCAGCCATTTCGGCCAATTCACCGCGTTTTTCGAAGTTCCAGGGCTGGCACGTGGCTTGCGATAGCGCCTCGTCGGAGGTCGTTACGCCATGTCAGTCAGCCCCGTCCGTCCCGCATCGAACCACCCCGCCTCTCGCGTCGAGCTCAAGCACGAGATCGCCCGCGAGCTGCCCCGCTTACTCGCCCGCGCCCGCAGGCTCCTGAAGAAGCCGAGCGACGCCGAAGATCTGGTCCACGACACCGTCGAGCGCGCGCTCTGCTTCGAAGGCTCCTTCACGCCCGGCACCAACCTCAAAGCCTGGCTCTTTCAGATCCAGCACAGCGTGCTCGTGACCCGCTACCGCAGGAAGAAGCGCGAACAAGCCATGCTGGCGCTCTTCTCGAAGGATAGCTGCGTTTGGTTGCACCCCGAAGCGCCGCACGCGCCGCTGCCTCTGAGCCGCGCGACCCGTCGAGCCCTCGAAGAGCTGCCTCAGCACTTCCGTGAAGTGATCCTGCTCGTCGATCTCGCCGAGCTCAGCTACAAAGAAGCCGCCGAGGAGCTCCGGGTTCCCGTGGGCACCGTGATGAGCCGGCTGTTTCGCGCGCGCCAAAAGCTCGCCACGCGTCTCTCCACGGGCGACGAGCCGCTCCCGCGCGCAGCGTGAGTCGAGCGCCGCGCTCAGGCGCGAGCGCGCGGCGCGCCCACTCGCTTCTCTTCGAATAGCTTCGCGAACAGCATGCCGACGACCATCGTCGCGACGAACACGACGACTCCGGTAAGACCGCTCGGCAGCGCGACGAGGCTCGGCCCCGGGCAGAGCCCCGAGAGGCCCCACCCGATCCCGAAGAGCGCCGCGCCGGCGACGAGCTTCGCGTCGAGGTCGCGCCGCGTCGGCACCGAGAAGCTCGAGGCGAAATACGGCGACGTCCGGCGCGCGAGCAGTCGATACGCGAAGAAGTGCACGCCGGTCGCTCCCAGCATCACGAACATCAACGACGGATCCCAGTTCCCGAACAAATCCAGAAACCCGAGCACCTTGCTCGGCAAGCTCATCCCGCTGACGACGAGCCCGACACCGAAGAGCAAGCCTGCGAAGAAGGCGTTCGCCAGAGCCCGCGCGTTCACGACGAGGGCACTCCGAGGAGCCTGAGAACGAGCACGGTGAGGATCGCCGCCCCCATGAAGGTGAGCGTCGCAACGACGGATCGAGGCGAGAGCCTGCTGATACCGCACACACCGTGACCGCTCGTGCAGCCGCTGCCGATGCGAGTGCCGAAGCCGACGAGAAGGCCCGAAAGCGCGAGGACCGCGAGCGTTCGTGGCGGGGCGGCGAAAGCTCCGGGGGAAAGCCAGGCGAACACGAACCCTGCGAAGAAGAGCCCGAGCAGGAACGCCGACTGCCACGCTCTCTCCCGTCCCCGATACAAGAGGCTCCCCAGAATGCCGCTGATCCCGGCGATGCGGCCGTTGCCGAGGAGGACGAGTGACGCGGCGAGCCCAATCAAGGCGCCGCCGAGGAGCGGCCCTGTGACGATTGGAACGAGCTCGAATTTGGCCATCGAAGGCGGAGAGCGTGATCCCCAAACGCGCGTCCGGCAAGCCGGGAGCCGTCGGGAGGCTTTTTGCCCAGGGGGGAAGTGTGTTCATCTCGAGAACCCCTCCACCGACGACACCTGTGGCTCGCTGGTTTGCGAGCATACGCCCAACAGCGCGAGCTGTGATGACGGCGTGGCCTGCACCGTCGGCGACAAGTGCAGCAACGGCTCCTGCGCGGGGCAGGCCAGCACCTGTGACGACCAGAACCCCTGCACGGCCGAGGTTTGCGAGGCCGAGAGCGGCGAATGCCAGGTCGAAATGGTGGCTCCATGGACCGCGTGCGGCGCAGGGCAGGCCTGCTTCGCCGGTCCGGCGCGCTGCACGGCGCCGACGCCTTCCACTCGATCACGCTCGAGCCCGGAGCGTACGATTTCGCCCTCTCGACCACGGCGCCGGGACTCGATCTCGCCTTCGCGGTCAAGGCGAGTTGCGACGCGACGGCGTGCTCGGCGCTGGTGAATGCGAGCAGCGATGGCAACGAGACGCTGAGCGACCTGACACTGCGGGAACGATCTCCGAGCAGAGCGAGCGCTGCGCTGGAGTTGTTTCCGCTCGCCTTGCTTCTGAGACGGCGGCGCTCGCGCTCCCGAGCTGACTGATCAGCGGGAATTGCGCAGTTCAGGTGTGAGCCGACGTACGCTCGTGCGCCGAATGAGCGCACATGACGGGTGGCGCCGGCAGCGGATCTTTCGACCGAAAACGAACTTCGGATCGAAAGTGACGACTCGCGCATCACTCCATCACGGCGCTTCACTCCGCTGGGTGGAGCGCTCGCGAGAGACGATGGAAATGCAAGGAAAGCTTCTTTACCCGCTGTTCGCGCTGCTCTCACTCACGCCCGCGTGTGGCGCGGACGACCCTGGCGCCCCAGGGGGATCTGGCGCCGCGGCTCAGGGTGGAACCAGCCCCATCATGCAGGGCGGCTCCGGGGGAAGTGGGCTCGGCGGCGCAGCCGCTGGAACCGGTGCCGGTGCAGCCGCTGGAACCGGTGCCGGGGGCGGCGCTGGAACCGGTGCCGGACCCGGAAGCGGGGGAACCCCCGCGAGCGGAGGCAGCGGCGGCTCGAGTGCGGGGACCGGAGGCGGAGCAGGCGCGAGCAACGGTGGCTCGGGTGGCGGGATCCCACTGCCCTGCACCGGCACTGCGCCCGCCGTCTCCGACGAGGTGATCGGCTGGGCCGCGGTGAGCGGCGACGGAGTCGAGACCACCACGGGCGGGCTCGGCGGTGAAACCGTGACCGCGACGAGCGCCGAAGAGCTCGCGAGCTACGCGGCGAGCAGCGCTCCATTGATCATCCGCATCGAGAGCAGCCTTACCATCGGAACGCTGGATGTGGTGTCGAACAAGACCCTGCTCGGCATCGGGCCGGACGTCACGCTGCGAGGCGGCGTCCGCGTACGGCCGCTCAAGAGCGACGCCCCCATCGTCTCGAACGTCGTGATTCGAAACCTCCACATCGACGCCGCGACCTCGGCCCCGGACGACGGCGGCGACGGCATCCACATCGAGCGCGCGCACCACGTCTGGATCGATCACTGCGAGATCTGGGACGCGCCCGACGGCAACACCGACGTGACGCACGGCTCGAACTGGATCACCGTCTCGTGGACACGGTTTCGCTATACCGCGGCGGCCCCCAACCAAGATCACCGCTTCTCGAACCTGATCGGGCACTCGGAGAACAGCGGCGACACGGACCGCGGCCGGCTCAAGGTCACGTATCACCACGTCCACTGGGCGGAGAACGTCGAGCAGCGCATGCCGCGCGTGCGCTTCGGCGACGTGCACGTCTTCAACAACTACATCGCGGCCATCGGCGCCCAGGCCGCCGTGGCTGCGGGCACCGAGGCGAAGCTCCTGGTCGAGAACAACCATTTCGAAGGCGTGAAGGACCCTCACTTCTTCCACGAGGGCTCGGCGACCGCGCAGATCGCAGCGACCGGCAACATCTACGTGAACGTCACCGGCAAGAAGGACGTCGGACAAGGGCCCTCCTTCACGCCGCCCTATGAGTACACCCTCGACCCCGCCGAACAGGTCGCGTGCGACGTCGGCCTGGGCGCCGGTCCACGCTGAAGTCGCTCAGCGACACACCGAGTCTTCGCAGCGCGGGATCAGCAGCAGATTACAAACGGCGCAGCTGTCGTCGCACTCGTCGAGATCGCGCCAAATCTCTTTCCATCGAATCGATTCCACCACGCTTCGGTTCACGGGCACCCCGGCGCAGTGTTCTCGGGGGATCACGATGCAGCCCGGTTGGAGCACCGCGCAGTCCGAGTCCGTTCGACACGAGCATCCGCCGTAGCCACGAACTCTTTCACCGCCTCCTCTTGCTCGGAACAGTCGCCGTCGCACCCGCCCGACACGATCAGCGCGACCATCAAGAGCCCCGACCGACGAGTTGCCGAATCATGTCGTCGATGATGGCATCGTCCGAGACGACGAACTCGACGGCGGCGCAGATTCCGTCTCACGGCGCTGCTCTTCGAAGTGCAGATCGAGCCTACGGCGCTCAGCCGCCCCGCCGCGCTGGCGGCACCCTGACGGAGGTGACCGCGCGGGTCACGGGATCGACGTCGATCACCGTGGGCTCGCGCTCACATTCCCAGGTCGTCACGTTCGCGAAGCACACACCGCCCTCGTGCCAGATCCCACCGTCCTGGTGGATGTGACCAAAGAGGTGTAGCGCCGGCTTGAGCCGGAGCGCGGTGCCGAGCAGCGCCTCGCAACCGGAGCGCCCCCCGACCGGCGCGCGATCTCCGAAGCCGCGCGGTGGACAGTGAGTGACGAGCACGTCGGTGCGCTCGGGGATGAGCGCCCAGCGCTCCTCGAGCGGCCGACCGCGAGGCAAGTTGAACGCCCAGCCGTTGTACTCCGGCTGCCAGGGGCTGCCCCAGAAGCGCAGGCCTTCGATCTCCGCTCCCCCGTCCTCGAGGTAGATGATTCCCTCACCCAGCGCGCGGCGCGCCCGCTCGGCGTCCCGCGCGAAGCACCAGTCGTGGTTCCCGGCGACCACGATCTTGTGGCGGTGCGGGAGGCTCTGCAGCCAGCGCGCGACCGGCGCGAGCTCTTCCAGGGTTCCCTTCCTCAAGAGATCACCCGCGTGGACGAACACGTCCCCTTCCGGAACTGGATCGAGCTCCGTTTCGTAGAGGTGGGTGTCGCTGACCGCAACCAGGCGCATCCGCGCTGGTACGGATGGTCCCCACGAGGTTCGGTGGCGTCAAGCCGGCGAAGGCGCGGTCGAAATCGAGCTTTCCGGGGCCGCGAATCGCGGACCCCGGAGAGCACTATCGAAGGACTCCTTCAGTCGTCGCCGCCGACCGCGGCCCCGCCCTCGTCGAGCAGGTCGACCTTGGGGGTCGGGAGCGCTTCGCCGTTCGGTCCGTCACGGCGCACGATCATCGTGTAGCGCGTCGCGCTGTCTTCGTTCTCGCGGGCGACGACGGTGATCACGTTCACGCCCGGCTGGAGCTCCGCGTCGAGCGCGAACTTCAAGACCTTCGCGTCCGTGGCCTTGCGGTTCGACTGGTAGAAGACCTTGCGAGCGCCGACGAAGATGAAGACGTCCTGAACCGAGTCCGCGTCGGTCGCCTGACCTTCGATGCGCACCTTGCTGTCGCTCGTCGCGAGCTTGGCGGGCACCACGTCGA